>NZ_JBHZAG010000018.1:0-96501 GCF_042754125.1 Amycolatopsis sp. NPDC059235 | reverse complement strand
GGATCTAGCGGGATGTTGTGACCGGTCAGAGAGACGATTCGATGCGCGACGGTGCCAGATTGGATCTAGCGGGATGTTGTGACCGGTCAGAGAGACGATTCGATGCGCGACGGTGCCAGATTGGATCTAGCGGGATGTTGTGACCGGTCAGAGAGATAACGAGGAAGAACGAGGAAGCGGCGGCGAGTGCACTGGGCGGGGCAGCCAGGGGTGCAAGGGCGGATCTGGCGCGGCTAGCCACGCCCCAGCTCAAGCTTCTTCGCCGTGGCCGTCAGCGATTCGCCGCCAATCGAATGGCACCGAGACCGCCATCGCGGGCAGGATCACCGGCATGGACTCGGATCTGCCCACAGTCGGCCTGCGCTTGTGGCGCGCCGATGCCGTGGTGCTGTTCGACTGGCTGATGACAGTCGACCTGGACACGGTGCCGATCACCCACCCCGCCCAGAAACAGGCGCTCGCCGACCTGCTGTCCCGATGGGAAGACGCCACGGACAGCGACGTCGCCGGGTCCACAGCCGAAGAAATCGCGGCCGCGCAGAAGGAAGTTGCCAAGGACATGGGCTGGTAGACGCGGGCAATCACGTCAACCGTGTCGGTGCCCGACGCCTGGAGCGGCGCGCAAGAAACCCGGCGAATACTTGGTACCCGTGACCGGCGAAGCGTCCAAACAACCCCGCCGGTCACGGAGTCTCACTCTGCCCGCAGCGCCAACGCCACCGCGCCCAGCAGCGCAGCGTCCTGGTCAAACCGCGCAGGCACCAGCTCCGGCGGGAACGGCACCGCGGCCGCCAAACGTTCCCTCAGGGCAGGCAAAAGCACATCAGCCGACCGAACCAACCCGCCACCGACGGCAATCCGCGCGGGGTCAAAGGCGATCGCCAGGTTGGCCACGTGCATCGAGAGCTCGTCCAAAGCCGACGCGACCAGTTCCTTGGCCTCCGTATTTTCCCGCGCCAAGGCGAACAACTCCCCCGCCGTGACCGGGCGGCCGAGCAGCGCGGTCGCCCGCGTGCCCAGCCACCGGCCTCCGACGGCTTCCTCCAGCGGCGCCGCTCCGCTGGCGAATCCGTCGGCGTCTTGAGGGGTGCGCAGGTTGTACCCGATCTCCCCGGCCGCTCCGTTGGCACCGGTCAGCAGGCGGCCGCCGACCAGGACCGCGGCGGCGATTCCGGTGCCCAGCGACAGGAACACCGCTGGGTCGGCACCGGCCAGGGTGCCCCAGGTCCATTCCGCCAGCGCGGCGGCTTTCGCGTCCGTGCCGACGGTGACCGGAACAGCGGGGAAGGCCGCTGACACCAGCTCGGCCAGGTGGAGTTCTTCCCAGCCGGGCACGTTCGGGGCCAGCAGGATCCGGTCCGGCAGCACGATTCCCGGGCTCACCACGCCGATCGCGGCGAGCTGAGCACCGGAAGCCAGCTTGACAGCGGCGGCCAGCGCCCGGGCGACCACCTGTTCGGCGCCCGCTTCGGCGTCGGTGTCCAGGCGGCGGGTCGCCCGCAGCGTGCCGGTCCGGTCGGACAGACCGAGCGCCACTTTCGTGCCGCCGAAGTCGATGCCCAGGATCAGGTCTTCCGATGTCACTCGCGGGTCCCCTCGATGACCGGCGGGACAGCGCCCTGGCTGTCCCGGTGCGGACCGGCCGGTACCACGACCCGGCCGGTGTTGAACCCGTCGACGCTGACGGTCGGTCGGGCGCCGTGGAGGTCGGCGGCCCGGTAGCGGACGGTCAGCGTCTGCGACTGGCCCGGCCACAACGTGATGTCGTTGTCGTCCCAGGTCGCGGCTGGCAGCTGGGACCCGTCCGTGGAGCGGCGCACGTCCGCGCGCAGGAAGAAACTGACCGCGGTCTTGGACGTGTTGGCGACCGTGACCGTCGTCGCGGTGTCCGTGCCGTCCGGGCCACGCGACGGGCGCGTCGAGGCAGATACCCCGACCTGCGACTTCGGCAGGTCGCGCAGCGCGGTCAGATCGCTGTACTGGCTCATCGTCGCCTGCGGATTCTGCAGCGTCTTCGCCCAGTCCACGACGTCCTTCTGCGTCGACATCCAGTAGACGTTCCGGTCCACGACCTTCCCGGCCTGCCGCACCTGCAGTTCCACGAAGTACACCTGCGCCTTCGCCGGTGCCTTCGTCTCCGCTGGGACCTTCGGCTTCAGCAAGCCGGTCGCGACGCCCTGGCTGTCCAGCGAAACCGCCGGAGCGGTCTGGTCGTCAAGTACCTTGCCCGCGGTGTCGTACACCTTGGCCTGCACGGAAATCCCGTTCTGCCGTGCGGCGCCCAGGTTGGACAGCGCGACCGCGCCGGTATCGTAGGCGTACAGCGCGTGCAGCGGCTTATTCGCCTTCTGCGCACCGAAATACGCGCCCGGCTGGTCGCCGTCGTTGTTGTACAGCGACCAAAGCAGTGTCGGCCAGCCCTTGTTCAGCTGCCAGTACACCACGCCGGTCGACGGGTTCTTCTTGTCGTTGGCGTGCGCGAGGAACGCCTCGAACTGGGAACGGGTGTTCTCGTAGTTCGCGATCTGCGCGGACTCCACATAGGACTCCAGCGAGTCCCATTTCCCGTACCGGCGGGCGATCGACTCGTCCAAGGTGTACAGCGTGCCGAACTTGTAGCCGCCGTGCCCGGATTCGTAGTTCGCGTGGTACTGGTTGTACGCCGGGTCCTGCCACAGCTTCGCCTGCTCCTCCGGCGACAGGAACCGCCGGATCGAATCCAGCGTCGGCACGGTGTGCCCGGCGCTCTGCTCGCTGGCGAAACCCCAGGCCCCGCCCGCGTTCGTGCGGCTCGGGTCGGTCTTGTCGAAGGTCGACGAGTCGTACCAATAGGTCGGCGGAACCCAGTCGTAGGGGCCTTCCTTCTCTCCCGACGGGCCGAGCGTCTTGGTGCTCTTGTACTCCGCCGACGCGATCACCGGCACGTCCCAGTCGGCTGCCTTGAACGCGCTCAGCGTCTCGGTTTCCTGCCGCGGGATCGGCTCGTTGTCGCTCCAGCCGTAGGTGATCACGCTGGGGTGGCTGCGTTCGCGCTGCGCGATCGAGTACGCGGAATCGTGCATGATCCGGTAGTCGCGGTCGGTCAGTTTCTCCGGATGTTCCGGCTGCCAGGCGTCGCAGCAGAGGAATCCGCCGAGCACCAGCAGTCCGGCACGGTCGGCCTGGTCGTAGAAGTCCGCGGGCATGTCGTGGCCTTCGAGCCGGACGCCGGACAGGCCCAGGTTCTTGATCAGCGCGAGCTGGTGCGCGATGTCGGCCTTGTCATAGCGCAGGAACAGATCCGGCGCGAAACCGCCGCCGCGGAACACGAAGTCCCGGCCGTTGACCGCGAATTTCCGCGCGCCGTCCGGCAGTGCCGGGGACTTGCCGATCAGCTTCGACGTCACTGTCCGGATCCCGAACGTGTCCGACGACGAAGTCGACACCACGCCGCCCTGCGAAACTGTCGTACCCAAGGTGTACAACGGCTGTGCACCCATTGAGTACGGCCACCACACTTGCGGCTTGACGATCTTCAACTGCGGGAACTTCGCCGGCGTGAACGTCACGGTTTGCTTGGCATGCGCGGGAATCGTCACGTTCTGCTTAACCACGATCGGCGCGCTGCGGCCCGGCGGCGTCACCGTCGCGGCGACCTCGCCGGTCTGCGGCGTGCCCGCGTCGTTGGTGACGTCGACCTTCGCGGTCAGCGAGGACGTCGACAGATCCGCCGCGTTGTCCTGCACGACGTGCGCGTTGTCGCCGCTCAGCGCGTCCGACAGCTCAAGCGTGGGCGGGTACTGCAGGCCGGTGTTGTTGTCCGGCACGATCTGCGCCCAGTCGGCCTGGTCGAGCGTGTACATCGAATTCGGGTCGTTCGGGTACATCTTGACCGCGAGCGTGTTCTTGCCCGGCCGCAGGAGCTTCGTGACGTCGAAGGTGTGGCCCGCGTACGCGCCGCTCACCACGTCCTTGCCCGCGACGAGCGTGCCGTTCACCCACACGTCGCCCTCGCCGACGACTCCCGGGACGGTCAGCTTCGCGTTCTTGCCCGGACGGAAACCGGGGTCGAAATCGGTGCGGAACCACCACGGGTCCTTGAACTGCTTCGTGGTGACCGGCCCGCGCTTCGTCTGGTAGCCGAAGCACTTGCGCATGTTGTCGGAGTAGAAAACATTGGGGCACTTGCCGTTTTGCACGAGCGCGTTGATTTCGGTGCCCGGCGCGCCCGCGTCGTCCGGCTTCACCTTGAGCCAGCCGTGCGTCGGGTAGCCGGGCTTCGACACCGCCGGGCCGTCGTCCTTGACCTGCGCGGTCGTCAGCACCTGCCAGCCGCCGAGGCCGATCGCCGACGGGCCTTGCGGGCGAGCCGCCGCTTCCGGCTCCTGCGCCGAAGCAGTGGCTGAAACTACGCCGGGGAGGAGGACCAGCGCGGCGATCCCGGCGATCAGCGGTTTCCTCACGACTCCACCCCCGCGGGCTGGGTCGCGAACGCCTCGCGGATTTCCTTGGGACCGAACGGCCACACCTTTTCCTTCGAGGCATAGACCAGGAAGGCGATGACCCCGAGAACGATCCAGCCGATCGACAGCCAGATCGAAAGCCAGCTGGCCGATATGTACACGTAGACCCAGCCGACCAGCGCGATGATCGTCGGCACCGGGTACAGCACCTGCCGGTAAGGCCGCTTGAGGTGCGGCTGCCGACGGCGCAGCACCACGATCGCCGCGACCTGCGCGAGCGACTGGATGATCACCAGCACCGTCACCGCCGCGTTGATCACGTCAGTCAAGGTGAACAGCGAGCCGATCGCGGTGATCGCGCCCATCGCGAGCACGCCCGCGGTCGGGAGGTTCAGCTTCGGGTGCAGTTTGCCGAACACCGGCAGGAACACCTTGTCGCGCGCGGCTTCGAACGGCACCCGCGATCCGCCGAGCAGGCCGGCGAACACCGAACCGACCGCGGCGATCACGATGAAGACGGTGATGATCTTCGCGGTCGCCGAACCCCACGCCTGCTCCAGCACCGACGACGCCACGGACGTCGCGTTCTTGATCTCCTCCAGCGGGGTCGAGCCGAGAACGCCGACCTGCAGCAGGAAGTAGAGCGTCATGATGCCGAGGATGGAGAAGATGATCGAACGCGGGAGCGTGCGGCCCGGGTTCCGGACCTCGCCGCCGAGGTACGCGCTCGTGTTGTAGCCGAGGTAGTCGTAAACGGCGATGACCAGGCCCGCGCCGAGGCCGGACCAGAACGCGCCGCCCGAGCCGAAGGCTCCCGGGGTGAAGTCGAACGCCTGGTGCGCGTCGAAGTGCGAGAAGGCCGCGATGATCACCGCGAGGACGGCGAACAGCATGATCAGGAACAGCGCGGTGGTGAGCTTGCTGATCTGGCCGATCCGCCGGAACAGCGCGAGCACGATCAGCACGACGAGGCCGATGCCGATGACCTTGCCCAGCGGGGTGACGCCGCCCGCGTCGGTCACGCCCGGCACCAGGTAGCCCAGGTACTGGACCAGCCCGATGATGCCGGTGGACATGATGAGCGGGATGAACAGCACCGCGCTCCAGGCGAACAGGAACGGCATCAGCCGCCCGGAGCGGTACTGGAACGCTTCGCGCAGGTAGATGTAGGTGCCGCCGGCCCCGGGCAGCGCCGCGCCCAGCTCGGCCCACACCAGCCCGTCGGCGAGCGCGATGATCGCGCCGATGATCCAGCCGAACATCGCCTGCGGGCCGCCCATGGTCGCGACCATCGCGGGGATGGTGACGAACGGGCCGATCCCGCACATCTGCGTCATGTTGATCGCGGTCGCCTGCAGCGGCCCGATCCGGCGTTCGAGACCGTTCCCCGGAAGGGTCGCGGAGTCCCCCGGGCGGGTGGGTGAGCTCACGTCGTGCCTCCATCCAATAGTTAGTAAAGCTTCTTAACATAAGATGAACGGGGTGCGGAAGGGCTGCGTCCGGAAAGTTGCCGAAACCGGTGCGGGAGTGGGAGAAGGGGACGGTGGGGCGCGGGTCCGCCGGACAGGTCGCGTCCCGGCGGGAACAGGCGTCTCCGGCCGGACGGCGCCGCTGGCCGGGAAGCGCCGAATCCGCGGCGGTCTGCGCGGACCGGCGGAAAATCGGCTGACGAGGCGCCCGCCCGGCTGCGAGACTGATTCCCGTCGTCCACCTGGCCGGGAGCGTTCGCCTGATGTCCCAACCGATCTTGCAGACCGAGCGCCTCCGGCTGGCTCCGTTGTCCGCCGGACATCTCGAGCACCTGGTCGAACTCTCCGCCGACCCGGAGGTGATGCGCTACCTGACCGGTGTGCAGACCCGGGAGCAGTCCGCGGACGAGCTCCGGAAAACCCTCGCGTACGCCGGTCGCGGCCTCGGTTGCTGGGCCGGCTTCGTCGATGCCGCTTTCGCCGGTTTCTGGTCCCTGCGCCCCGGCGAAGCCCCGAACGAGGCGGAGCTGGGATACCGGATGCTTCCCGGGTTTTGGCGTAAAGGACTCGGCAAAGAGGGCGCTGGCGAGATGCTCCGCCACGGTTTCCACGACCTAGGACTCGACCGCGTCTACGCCAGGACGGCAGCGGGCAACCAAGCCTCCCAGGCAACCATGGCCGCCATCGGGCTCCGGCACATCCGCGACTTCGTCGCCGACCCCGAGCACTTCGCCCCGGGTGCCGACCTGCACGCGGTCGAGTACGCCGTCGACCGCGAAGACTGGCTGGCCCGGAACTTCGCCTGATGTCCCAACCGATCTTGCACACCGAGCGCCTCCGGCTGGTCCCGCTGTCCGCCGGACATCTCGAGCACGAGGTCGAACTCTCCGCCGACCCGGAAGTGATGCGCTACCTGGGCGGCGTGCGGACTCGGGAGCAGTCCGCTGAAGCGCTTCGGAAACTGCTCGCGGGCACCACCCCGGGCCTGGGTTGCTGGGCCGGGTTCCGCGAAGCCGATTTCGCCGGTTACTGGGCCCTGCGCCCCGCCGAAGCGCCGGGACAGGCCGAACTCGGGTACCGCCTGCTTCGCAGACATTGGCGCAAAGGACTCGCCAAAGAAGGCTCGCTCGAACTGCTCCGGTACGGATTCCGCGACGTCGGCCTCGACCGCATCTTCGCCGGGACGGCCGTGGGCAACAAAGCCTCCCAGGCGACCATGGCCTCGATCGGGCTCCGGCACATCCGCGACTTCGTCTCCGACGACCCCGACTACTTCGCGCCAGGCGACGACCGCCACGCCGTCGAGTACGCCCTCCGCCGCGAGGAGTGGCTGGCCCGGAACTAGCGTTCACTCCGGCGCGCCGCGGAGGCGGATGGCACCGCGCCCCGGCGACCCCATATCGTTGCGCGGGCAGCCGTCCGGAGGTGGAACCCGAACCGTGCCCGACTACTACGCGGTACTCGGCGTGGGCAAAACCGCGTCCCCCACGGAGATCAAGGCCGCCTACCGTCGGCTGGCCAAGACACTGCACCCGGACGCGGGCGGCACCGTCGGCACCTTCCAGCTGTTGCGCGAGGCTTACGACACGCTCGCCGACCCCAACGAACGCGCTCGTTACGACGCCGGGGTCCCGGCCGCCTCGGTGCCCAAACCCCGGCCCCGGCGGCGATTCGGCGAGCAGCCCGGCTACCGCCCGGAGGCGCCGGACATCGATCCGGAAAGCCTGGAGTGGTGGTCGTTCGCCGCGGCCGACCCGCGCATGCGGCACGGCCGGCGGCGCGGACCGGGGCATACGCCGGTCGTCGCGGCGGTCGCCGGCGCGGTGCTGGTGCTGTTGCCGCTGCTCGCCGGGATCGACTTCACGCCGCCGGTGCTGATCGTCTGGCTCGCGCTCACCGCGGGCACCGCGCTGCTCGTGCACCGGCTCGCCCGCGGCTTCCTGTCCGCGCGTCGCGCTCGGCACGAGTTCGCCGAGGAATTCGGTGGCAGCGCGGTGTTCGGCTCCCCCGGCGCCGAAGCCGACGAGCTGGCTGAACAGCTCACCGCCGACCTGCTGGAGCGGTATCTGACCCGGCTGCCCGGCGCGCGCATCTTCCACGGTCTCGCGTGGCCCGGTTCGGTGTTCGCCGACGTCGACCATGCGGTGCTGTGCGGGAAACGCCTGGTGCTGGTCGAGTCGAAGCTGTGGCTGCCCGGGCATTACGAAACCGCCGAGGACGGGCGGCTGCTGCGCAACGGACGTCCGTTCCGCGGCGGCGGCACGCAGCTGGAAGAAAGCCTGGAGCGCTACCGCGAACTGCTGCCCGGCGTCGCGCTGCGCGGCGCGATGATCGTGTACCCCAGCCGAGACGGCGAAGTCACCACCGCCGAACCGGACGGCGAACCCGGCCCGCCGATGACGCCCGAGCAGTTCCTGCACGAGATCGGCGGCTGGCTGTCCGCCGAACCGTCCACTGTGGACCACAACGCGCTGCGCACGGTGCGGGCGCAGGTCACCGGGTCGGGCCGGGCGGCCTGACTCACCGGGGACATATCCGGCACGTGTCACTCTGAGTACATGACAACAGTGTCCGCTGACCGCCGCCCCGCCGTGCTCGCGCTGGCCGGGATCGGCGCGCTCGCGCTCGGCGCCGTGCTGATGCTGCTGTTGCAGGTGGTGCCGCCGACCGACGAGATCAGCGCGACCTGGCGGACCATCAGCGAATACGGGCTGTCGGACCACAAATGGGTGTTCGACCTGGCCGTCGTACTGGTCGCGGCCGGTTCGGCGGTCGCGTTCGCCGTCCTGCGGCTGCAGGGACGGCTGCCGGTCCTGGCCGCGGTGCTCGGAGCGTTCTGGACAGCCGGGCTGCTGGTGATCGTCGCGTTCCCGAAGACCGACTGGGCCAACGCCGCGGCGACTGGCGCGGGCGGCACCCTGCACCGGATTGCCAGCGTGGTCGCCTTCGTCTGCCTTCCGCTCGCCGTGCTCATCTCGGCGCGCACGGTCTTCCCGGACGCGCCGCGCCGCCGGTTTCTCGCCCGCGCCCTCGCCGTGGCGTCGCTCGCGTGGTTCGCGGTGATCCTCGGCGCGGTCGCGGTCGCAGCAATGACCGGACAGCACTGGTGGCTGCTGATCCCGCTGGGACTTGTCGAACGCGGGATGGCGCTCACCGAACTCGTCGCGCTGGCCGCGCTCGCCGCCCCGGCTCGGCAAACGACCCCCGCGCCAGCCGGACAATGAGCACCGCGCCGACGGCCAACGCACTCAGCACATAAGCGTTCCCGAACACCGTCTCGACCGGATTCCACGACAGCTCCCGGTGCCCGCCCTCGGGAACCAGCATCAGCGCGACCCCGCTGAAAACCGCTCCAGCGCAGATCAGCGCGGCCCGCCTGCCGGAAAGAAGACCGACCAGCGGCACTGCCCAAATCCAGTGGTGCGTCCACGAAAGCGGGCTCACCAGCAGCCCGCACCCCGCCGTCACGAGCAGCGCGGCCCGCGGGTCGCCGCGCCGGTGGAAGTCGCGGACCAGCAGCGCACCCGCCAGCAGGCACAACGCGGCCGCCGCCGCGTACCAGCCGAGCGAGGTCGTGCCCAGCCTCGCGAACATCCCGTGCAGGGACTGGTCGAGCACCCAGTCGACAGCTCCGGCGTTGCGGTTGTCCAGCATGGCCGAGGTCCAGTACCGGATCGAGTCCCCCGGCAGGATCAGCGCCCCGGCCGCGCTCGCTCCGAGGAAGGTCGCCAGCGCGCGCCACGCGTCGGCGCGGCGGCCGGTCAGGAACAGGTGCGGGACGAAGATCAGCGGGGTCAGCTTCACCGCCGCGGCCAGCCCGATCAGCACACCGCCGGATTTGCGGTCGCGGGCGGGCAGCGCGTCCAGCACCGCCATGGCCATCAGCACGCCGTTGACCTGGCCCAGCGAAATCATCCGCCACACGGGTTCCAGCACCGGCAGGAGACAGAGCGCCAGCAGCGGCCGTGCGCGGGCGAACCGGCGCGACACCGACCACAGCGCGAACACCGAACCGACCGCGAGCAGCAACCACGCGAACTGCGCCGGGAGCGCGGCCAGCGGCAGGAACAGCAACGCCGCGCTCGGCGGGTAGGTAAAAGGCAGTTCCAGCGCGGACTTCGGGTCGAGCGCGAGGAGAGGCTCGTAGAGCGGCTGTCCGCGCAGCACGGCCAGCGCACCGGCGCGGTACACCGCGCTGTCCACCCCGAGCTGTGCGCCGCCGAGCCAGCGGACGACGGCGATCCCGGTCAGCGCGGCGATCGCTGCCGCCAGCCCGAGAAGAATCTTTTTCTCTTGGCGCACAAGGGAAAGCTAGGGAGACCAGTGCCTCGGAATCGTCGGTCCGCGGAGCCGTCTTCGGCTGCTCCCCCGGTAGCGTCCCTCGCGGCGAGTGCTACCCGGGTATCACTGGCCCGGCACCACGAACTTCGCCTCGTAGGCCAGCACCACCGCCTGCGCGCGGTCGCGGACGCCGAGCTTGCCCAGCACCCGGCTGACGTGCGTCTTGGCGGTCTGCTCCGCGATCACCAGCTGCGCGGCGATGTCCGCGTTGGACAGTCCGCGCGCGATCAGCCGCAGCACCTCGAGTTCGCGCGCCGTCAGCTCGGACAGCCTGCCGACGTCCTGGGCCGGCGGCCGCGTCCCGGCGAACCCCTCGATCACCCGGCGGGTGACCGCGGGTGCGAACAGCGCGTTGCCCGCGGCCACCATCCGGACCGCGACGACCAGATCGTCCAGCGGGGAGTCCTTCAGCAGGAACCCGCTGGCACCGGCGCTGAGCGCACCGTAGACGTACTCGTCGGCGTCGAACGTGGTCAGCACGAGCACGCGCGGCCCGGCGTCGCGGCCGTCGCCGAGGACGAGCCGGGTGGCGGCCAGCCCGTCGAGGTCCGGCATCCGGATGTCCATCAGCACCAGGTCCGGGCGCAGCGCACGGCACGCGGCCACCGCCTCAGTCCCGGTGGCCGCCTCGCCGATCACCTCGATGTCCGGCTGTGCGTCCAGCACCGCGCGAAAGCTCTGCCGGACCATGGTCTGGTCGTCGGCGATCACCACTGTCACCGCCATGGCTGTCCCCCTAGTCCAGCGGGACGGTCACGACGACCTCGAACCCGCCGCCGTCCCGTCGTCCCGCGGAAAAAGTACCGCCGAGCGCCGCCGCCCGTTCCCGCATCCCGAGCAGCCCGTGCTTCTCCCGGCCCGCCGTGTCCTCCGGAGCGCTCGAGGCGGCGCCGGTGTCCCGCACGACGAGCCGCAGCTGTCCCGGACCGACGTGCACCACCACCTCGACCGGTGCGCCAGGCGCGTGCCGCACCGCGTTGCTGAGCCCTTCCTGGACGATCCGGTAGGCCGACAACCCGACGCCCTCGGGCAGGCCGCGGCAATCACCGCGCAGGTCGAACCGCACTTCGGTGCCGGCCGCGCGGACGCGTTCCACCAGCTGCCCGATCTGCTCGGCTCCCGGCTGGGGCTCGGTCTCCTGGCCGGCTTGCCCGGCGCGCAGCAGCCCGAGCAGCCTGCGCATTTCGGTCATCCCGTTGCGGGCGGTGTCCTGGATCGACTGGAATTCCTCGCGCAGCCCGTCGTCGAGGCCGGGGAACCGGTAGCGGGCGGAATCCGCGCGCATGGCCAGCACCGACATGTGGTGCGCGACCACGTCGTGCAGCTCGCGGGCGATCCGGGCCCGCTCCTCCAGCACCGCCCGGCGGGTGGACTCCGCCTCCAGGTCGCGTTCGGCGCCGCGCAGCCGCGAAACCAGCCAGCCGAACGCCAGCGGCACCGCGAGCAGCACGGAGATCACGACCAGCTCGCCGCGCACATTCGCCAGCAGGGCGCTGACCCCGGTCGAGATCAGCCAGACCCACGCCAGCACGCCCGGCCGGTGGTTGCGGCCGACCGCGGCGAGCACCGGGATCGCCGCGAACGCGAGGCCCTCGCTCCACGGCCAGCCGAACCGGGCGTGGATCCCGTACAGCTGGTCCGCGCAGCCCACGACGACGATCAGCACCCGCCAGGCCCACAACGGACGGACCAGGGTGAGGCCGACCGCGAACATGGTCAGCGCGGCCGCCAGCACCCGCGTGCCCTCGTTCGCGCGGTCGGCGGGAAAAAACGCGAGCACCCCGGCGACGACCGCCGCGAGCCCGGTCAGCGCCTGGTGCGTCCGGCCGGGCGCGATGGCCGGCCCGCCGCCTCCGGCGACCGTCTCCCCCAGCGCGCGTCCCGCCGCGACGAGCGGCGCGCTCGTGATCTTCATCGGCGGCGACCCTACTCGCCGGGACCGACATTCCGGCCGCACGCGGCGAACCGCTCTTCCGAGGTCTCGCGAAATTCTCGTACTAAGCGTACGCTTAGCGCCGCTGCCGAACGCTTTCTCGACGATGAGGAGATCCCCCGTGACCGCTTCCCGTGTGGCCATCGTGACCGGAGCCGGCCGTGGCATCGGCGCCGCCGTAGCCCGCCGCCTCGCTTCCGACGGGTTCGCCGTCGGCCTGCTTGACCTCGACGAGGCCGGGGTCAAGCAAGGCGCGGAGGCGATCGTCGCCGACGGCGGCCGCGCGGTCGGCGTCGCGCTGGACGTCAGCGACGCCGGGCAGGTCGAGGCCGCGGTGACCCGTGTGGCCGAGGAGCTCGGCGCGCCGACCGTGCTGATCAACAACGCCGGCATCACCCGCGACAACCTGCTGTTCAAGATGACCGAACAGGACTGGGACTCGGTGCTGAACGTGCACCTGCGCGGTTCGTTCCTGATGACCCGCGAGGTGCAGAAGTACCAGACGCAGGAGAAGTGGGGCCGGATCGTCAACCTGTCCAGCACTTCCGCGCTGGGCAACCGCGGGCAGGTCAACTACTCCGCGGCCAAGGCGGGCATGCAGGGCTTCACCAAGACGCTGGCGATCGAACTGGGCAAGTTCGGCGTCACCGCCAACGCGATCGCGCCCGGGTTCATCGCCACCGACATGACCGCGGCGACCGCCGAACGCGTCGGCATGAGCTTCGAAGACTTCAAGGCCGCGGCCGCCTCCCAGATCCCGGTGCAGCGCGTCGGCACGCCCGAGGACATCGCGAACGTCGCGTCGTTCCTGGTCAGCGAGGGCGCGGGATTCGTGTCCGGCCAGGTCATCTACGTCGCCGGCGGACCGAAGGACTGATCGCGATGCGCGTGTTCTCCGACGTCGCCGAACTCGCCGAAGCGGTCGGCAAGCCCTTGGGCACGAGCGAATGGCACACCGTCTCCCAGGAGCAGGTGCAGCTGTTCGCCGACGCCACCGGCGACCACCAGTGGATCCACCTCGACGCCGAAAAGGCCGCAGCGGGCCCGTTCGGCACGACCATCGCGCACGGGTTCCTCACGCTGTCGCTGATCCCGTCGTTCCTGCCGGAGATCTACCGGGTCGAGGGCCTGAAGATGGGCATCAACTACGGGCTCAACAAGGTGCGGTTCCCGCAGCCGGTGAAGGTGGGGTCGCGGGTGCGCGGGACCGCCGACCTGGTCGAGCTGACCGACGTGCCCGGCGGCAAACAGGCCGTCGTGCGCTGGACCGTCGAAATCGAGGGCGAGGACAAACCCGCCTCCGTCGCCGAGATGGTTTCCCGGCTCATCCTCTGAACCCCTTGACCTCGCACGAACTGGAGTCCTTCCGATGACCGAAACCGACCCGCCCGGCCTCGATCTGGCGAGGCTGCGCGCCCATCTCGACCGCGAGCGGCCCGGGCTCGTCTCCGGCGCCCTCGCCGCGGACGTGGTGCAGGGCGGGCGGTCCAACCTCACCTATCTCGTCACGGACGGCACGCGGCGCTGGGTCGTGCGCCGTCCGCCGCTCGGGCACGTGCTGCCGACCGCGCACGACATGCGGCGCGAGTTCCGCGTGATGAGCGGGCTGGCCGGAACTCCGGTGCCGGTGCCGGAAACCGTTCTGCTGTGCGAAGACGCGGACGTGCTCGGCGCGCAGTTCTACGTGATGGAGTTTGTCGAGGGCACGCCGTACCGGACCGCCGACGAGCTGGAGCAGCTCGGCCCGCAGCGCACGAGGGCGATCGCCGACTCGCTGGTGGACACGCTGGTCGACCTGCACGCGGTCGATCCGGAAGCGGTCGGGCTCGGCGATTTCGGCCGCCCGGAAGGCTTTCTGGAACGCCAGCTGCGCCGGTGGAAGAAGCAGCTCGACGGTTCGCGCAGCCGCGACCTGCCCGGCGCGGACCGGCTCCACGACCAGCTCGCCGCGGCGATCCCGGCGTCCGGACCGCCTGCCATCGTGCACGGCGACTACCGGCTGGACAACGTGCTCGTCGACGGGGACGACCGGATCACCGCGGTGCTGGACTGGGAGATGTCCACGCTCGGCGACCCCCTCACCGACCTCGGCCTGATGATCACCTACGCGCAGCGGGACCAGCTCTCGCTGCCGATGGTGTCCAATGCCAGCAGCGCGCCGGGATACCCGGACACCGACGAGACGATCGCCCGCTACGCGCAGCGTTCCGGCCGCGATCTGTCCGCGCTGAACTGGTACGTGAGCTTCGCGTACTTCAAGCTCGCGGTGATCCTCGAAGGCATCTACTTCCGTTTCCAGCAAGGCAAAACCGTCGGCGAGGGCTTCGACCAGATCGGCGCCGCCGTCGCCCCCCTGATCGAGCAGGGCAGCAAGACGCTCACCAAGGAGAACTGATGGACTTCGCGTTCGACGCCCGTACCGAGGAACTGCGCGGGCAGCTGCTCGAATTCATGGATTCGCACGTCTACCCCGCCGAGGCCGTGTTCCACGAGCAGCTGGCCGCGCGCACCGATCCGTGGTCACCGCCGCCGGTCGTCGACGAACTGAAGGCCGAAGCACGCAAGCGCGGGCTGTGGAACTTCTTCCTGCCCGGCGACCACGGTGCGGGGCTGACCAACCTGCAGTACGCGCCGCTCGCCGAGATCACCGGCCGCAGCCCGCACCTCGCGCCCGCCGCGGTGAACTGCGCCGCGCCGGACACCGGGAACATGGAAGTGCTGACCATGTTCGGCAGCGAGCGGCAGCGCAAGCAGTGGCTGGAACCGTTGCTGGCCGGGGAGATCCGCTCCGCGTTCGCGATGACCGAACCCGACGTGGCGTCGTCGGACGCGCGCAACATCGCGACGAGCATCCGCCGCGAGGGCGACGAGTACGTGATCAACGGGCGCAAGTGGTACATCACCGGTGCGATGAACCCGAACTGCAAGGTCTTCATCGTCATGGGCAAGACCGATCCGGACGCGCCGGCGCACAAGCAGCAGAGCATGATCCTGGTCCCGCGCGACACTCCGGGCCTGACCGTCGTGCGCGGCATGCAGGTGTTCGGCTACACCGACGGTGATCACGGCGGGCACGCCGAGGTGCTGTTCGAGGACGTGCGGGTGCCGGCGGAAAACCTGATCGCCGACGAGGGTTCCGGGTTCGCCATCGCGCAGGCCCGCCTCGGGCCCGGCCGCATCCACCACTGCATGCGCGCGATCGGCATGGCGGAGCGGGCGCTGGAGGCGATGTGCCGCCGTACGTTGTCGCGCGAAACGTTCGGCCGTCCGATCGCTGATTCGGGCGTGGTGCAGGACTGGATCGCCGAGGCGCGCGTGCGGATCGAACAGCAGCGGTTGCTGGTGCTGAAGACCGCGTGGCTGATGGACACCGTCGGAAACCAGGGCGCGCACACGGAGATCCAGGCGATCAAAATCTCCACTCCGCTGGCCGTCGAATGGATCCTGGACAAGGCGATCCAGGCGCACGGCGCGGGCGGCGTTTCGCAGGACTTCCCGCTGGCGGAGATCTGGGCCGGGGTGCGCACGCTGCGGCTCGCCGACGGTCCGGACGAGGTGCACAAGCGGTCGCTGGCGCGGCGCGAGCTGAAGAAGTACCGGACGGAGGCGGGCAAGTGACCGCCGAGGAACTGCGGGCGCAGGTCGCCGCTTTCCTTGCCTCGCACGACCCTTCGGAACTGTCCGCTTTGGACTTCCTGCGCGCTCGCTTCGACGCTGGGCTCGCCTGGGTGCACTTCCCCGAAGGCCTTGGCGGCCAAGGCGCTCCGCGCGCGCTGCAGGGCGAGGTCGAGGCCGCCTTCGCCGCCGCAGGCGCACCGGACAACAACCCGCGCCGGATCCTGATCGGGCTCGGCATGGCGGCGCCGACGATCCTCGCGTTCGGCACCGAGGAGCAGAAGAAGCGCTACCTCCGTCCACTGTGGACCGGCGAGGAGGTGTGGTGCCAGCTGTTCAGCGAACCCGGCGCGGGTTCCGACCTCGCCGCGCTGGCCACGCGCGCGGTCCGCGACGGCGACGACTGGGTCGTGACCGGGCAGAAGGTGTGGACGTCCAGCGCGCATCTCGCGCAGTGGGCCATCCTCGTCACCCGCACCGACCCGGACGTGCCGAAGCACCAGGGCATGACGTACTTCCTGTGCGACATGACCGCGCCCGGCGTCGAGGTGCGGCCACTGCGGCAGATCACCGGCGAGGCGGAGTTCAACGAGGTTTTCCTTACTGAGGTGCGGATTCCGGACTCGCAGCGGATCGGCGCGGTCGGCGAGGGCTGGAAGGTCGCGCAGACCACCTTGATGAACGAGCGCGTCGCGATCGGCGGCACCGCGATGCCGCGCGAGGGCGGCATGATCGGGCTCGTCGCGAAGACCTGGCGGGACCGTCCCGAACTGCGGACGCCGGAGCTGCGGGATCGGCTCGTGCAGCACTGGGTCGAAGCCGAATCGCTGCGGCTGGCCGGTGAGCGGCAACGGCAGCAGCTCGCGGTCGGCGCGCCCGGTCCGGAGGGTTCGGCGATGAAGGTGGCGTTCGCCGAGCTGAACCAGGAGCTGTCCGGGCTGGAGCTGGAACTGCTCGGCGAGGAGGGCCTGCGCTACAGCGACTGGACGATGCGCCGTCCGGAGCAGGTCGACTTCTTCGGCCGCGACGCCGGGTACCGGTACTTGCGCGCCAAGGGAAACTCGATCGAAGGCGGTACCTCGGAGGTGCTGCGGAACATCATCTCCGAACGCGTGCTGGGGCTGCCGTCCGAGCCGCGGGTGGACAAGGACGTCGCCTGGAAGGACCTGCCGCGATGAGCACGCCGGACCTGCTGTACTCGGAGGTGGAAGAGGACCTGCGGTCCTCGGTGCGGGCCCTGCTGACCGACCGCGCCGGGCCGACGGCTCTGCTGGCGCGGGTCGAGACGGACACGCCGTACGACCTCGCCCTGTGGAAGACCCTGGCCGCCGATCTCGGCACGGCCGGGCTGATGGTGCCGGAATCCCTTGGCGGACACGGGGCTTCGACGCGCGAGGTCGCGGTCGTCATGGAGGAACTGGGCCGGAGCGTCGCGCCGGTGCCTTATCTGGGCAGCGCGGTGCTCGCGACTGCCGCGTTGCTGGCCGCGGGCTCGGAGCTGCTGCCCCAGCTCGCTTCCGGCTCGGTGATCGGCGCGCTGGCGGTTCCTCTGTCGACCGCTCCGGGTTCCGCTTTCCCTGCGGCGGTTTCTTTTCTCGACGGAACCTTGACCGGGCGAGTGTCCACAGTGGCCGATGCTTCGGTGGCCGATCTGCTGATCGTTCCGGCTGTCGGTCCTGATGGCCCTGGCCTTTACGCGGTGGACGCTTCCGCGGCGACCGTGATCGAGGCCGTGTCGCTGGACCTGACGCGGCGGGTGGCCGACGTGACGCTGGATTCCGCTGCGGCACAGGTGATTTGCACTGGTTCGGCCGCTGCGGAGGCTTTGGAGACGGCTTTGACCACCGCGGCTGGGCTGCTGGCTTCGGAGCAGACCGGGATCACCGAGTGGGCGTTGACCGAGACTGTGACTTATCTGAAGGGGCGGTACCAATTCGGCCGTCCGGTCGGGGGTTTTCAGTCGCTGAAGCACCGGTTGGCGAACCTGTACACGGAACTGGTGAACGCGCGCGCGACGGCCCGGTACGCGGCGGATGCGCTGGCGACCGGGAATGACGTGCCGATCGCGGCGGCAGTCGCGCAGGCACGGGTGTCGCCGATCGCGGTGCACGCGGCCGAGGAAGCTGTTCAGCTGCACGGCGGGATCGGGATGACGTGGGAACATCCGGCGCATCTTTATCTCAAGCGGGCCAAGAGCGATCAGATCGCGTTCGGCACACCCGGGCGGCATCGGGCTCGGCTGGCTGATCTGGTGGATCTGCCTGCTTGACGTTTTTGTCAGTGGCCGGGGTTACGGTGGCTGGCATGTCCGTTACCCCGGATTGGGCCTATGAGCGGCCGGAAATCCATCCCCCGGATCCGACGTGGGCGTCGCGGGGCTCCGCATTGAGCGCGGAGCTCACGCGACTGCTCTCTCCTTGGCTTGCCGCTGGGCAGGTAGAGCACGTCGGCTCGACAGCGGTGCCCGGCTTGGCGGCCAAACCGGTGCTCGACGTGATGGCCTCAATGCGGGATCTCTCAACGGAAACAGTCTCGGCGGTAATGCCGGTGCTTTCCGCGTGCGGATGGTGTTTTGTGCCGCCGGAGCTGGATGTCGCCGCGCCCTGGCGACGGTTCTTCGTGCTGCCGGACGCGGCGGGACGGCGGCGGGTGGCGCATCTGCATCTGCTTCCGGAGGGACATCCGAGGTGGCAAGCACAGCTGAAGTTCCGGGACGCCCTGCGGGCGGATCCGGGGTTGGCTGAGGAGTATGCCGAGGTAAAGCGGCGACTGGCCGGGGAGGTGACCGATCGGGAGGAATACACGGCCGGAAAGACAGACTTCGTGCGCCGAGCGCTGGGCGGCTGATGGGGCCATCCGCGGCGGCCGGTACCGGTCTTGCCGTTCGAGCCACGTCGGACCCGGCACGGTCGCGCCCCCACCGCGCGACCGTGACCGGCTTCCGTGCGCCACGCTCGTGCCCCGGACTCTCCATCCTGGAACGACCACGGCGCGGGGGCTGTAGCTGCTGCCCGGCCATGCTCGCGCGGGAGGCTGTCTGCGGCGCGAATCGTCTGGTCCGCTCCAGTTCGGTCGTTCCTGCTGCCCCGCAAGCGAATTCCCTGACGCGAAGCCCGCCGGGAGCCGCCGCTCCCAGCTTCCCCGGCTGACCGGGTCTCCTGGCAGGTGACGACGAGGCCGCACCCCTCGGAACGGCGGCCTCGTCGCCAAGCTCAAACGCGGGCTCGGGTCGGGTTGGGTTGGCCTGGCCCCGCCAGGACGGCCCAGCCAGGCCCGGTAAAGTCGCCCAAGCCCGGTCGACCTCGCCAGGTCGACCACGCCCGGCCAGGCCTGGTCAATGCGGCCCAGCCAGATCCCGGTCAGGTCGGCCCAGTCCGGTCAACCTCGCCAGGCCGACCCCGCCCGGCCAGGTCGGCCCCTGCCTGGCCCCGCCAGAACGGCCCAGCCAGGCCCGGTCAATGCGGCCCAGCCAGACCCTGGTCAGGTCGGCCCAGCCCGGTCAACCTCGCCAGGCCAGGTCGGCCCCTGCATGGCCCAGCCAGAACGGCCCAGCTAGGCCTGGTCAGGTCAGGTCGGCCCAGCCCGGTCAGACTGACCAGGTCGGCCCCGTCCGTCCGGGTCAGCCTCTCCAGGTCAGACCAGCCCCGCCCGGCCAGGCCCGCCCGACCAGGTCAACCCCGCCAGGCCAGGTCAACCCCGCCCGGCCAGCCCCGCCAGGTCGGGTCGGCCTCCTCTAGCCAGACCAGGTCGGCCAGGCCGACCAGACCAGGCCTGAGCCGAAATCAGCCGTGGTACCCGGCCACGATCTTCGTGAACGCGTACTTCGGCTGCGAGATTCCGCTGCACTCCCCGCCGCCCGAGCAGTCCCGGTTGGTCGCCCAGAAGGTGAAGCGGCCCAGGTGATGGCCGGCCGCGTAGTCGCGGATCGCGGTGAAGTCCGCCACCGAGACGACCTCGCCGGCGTTGTCCGTCTTGCCGTTCATCGACGACAGGCCCGCGTGCCGGTACGCCGTGGCGCTGTCCCAGCCGAAGGTCGACTTCAGCTGGCCCACGAGACCGTCCACCGCGGACTTCGTCTTGCCCGCCATGTCGCCGCCGCTGGAGAAGTCGAACGGCATCACCGACCACACGTCCACCGGCGCGTCGATCGCCTTCGCCTGCTTGATCAGCCGCTTGCCCCAGTCGTTCGGGCCGGACGTCTCGGTCCCGATGGTGATCACGACGCGCACGCCCGGGTTCTTCTGCTTCGTGATCTTGACCGCGTTCAGGATCCGGTCCTGCACGGTCGCGTTCTCGAACTCGTCGGTGTTCTCGATGTCGAGGTCGATCGCCTTGAGCCCGTACGCGTCGATCACCTTCTGGTACGCCCCCGCGAGCGCGCTGGCCGACGAGCATTTCGCGCCCAGTTTCGTGCCGGACCAGCCGCCGAAGGACGGGATGACGTCGCCGCCCGCGTCGCGGATGCTCTTGATCAGGGTTTTGTCCGAACCGGTCAGCGAACGGTCGCCGTCCCATTTCGGGTTGCACGAGCCGTCGGACAGCATGAACGCGAGCGTGAACGTCTTGATCCCGGTCGCGGACATCGCCGCCGACGCGCTGGTCTGCCCCGCCCACTGGTACAGGTACGGCGAAGCGAGAACCGGGTCCGGAGCGGCCGCGAGCCGCGGAACGGACGCGGGCTCGGGCGCGGCCGTGGCCACCCCGGCCGCGGTCGCGAGAGCCGCCCCTGCCGCCGCCGCGAGCGCGGCCAGCCGACGCACTGATTTCATCGTGTTCCTCCCACGAGCACCACGGAACACCTCCGGTTTGAGGCGGCGGGATCAACCCGGGAGGAGTGCACCCGGAAGGGTGCCGTCACACACTGGACTAGACCAAATCAGCGTGTCAAGAGCCGCAGCCCGAACGGCGCACCGGGCCGGAAACGGTGTGCCGCGCCAGGTTTGTCCCCCGGCCGGGTGGGGCCGGAAGTCAGGTGCGGCCGGGGGTGGTCTCGTCGCCGAGCCCGTCGGAGAAGTCGTGGTCCCGGGTTTCCGGCAGGCCGAGAACACACAGGAAACTGAGCACCCCGAGCGCGACCAGCACCAGCGAAACCGGCACCGTCGAACCCGTCGACGCCCACAGGTTCGTCGAGATCAACGGCACGACCCCGCCGCCGATCACCCCGGCAAGGCTGTACGCGATCGACGCGCCGGAATACCGGTACCGCACCCGGAACAGCTCCGGCAGGAACGCGCCCATCGGCCCGTACAGCATCGCGAAACACGCCAGACCGCCGACGAACCCGAGCGTCAGCAGCACCGGATTTCCGGTCTGCAGCAAGGCGAACAGCGGAAACGCCCACACCACCACGGACACTGCGGCCGCCGCGCTCAGCCGGCGGCGGCCCCACTGGTCGGACTTCATCGCGAACACCAGCGTCGCCACGCCCATCACCGTGGCCGCGATGAGCAGGCCGATCAGGACAGTCGTGCGCGGGATGCCGAGGGTGGTCGTCGCCATCGAAAGGCAGAACGTCGTGACAGTATAGAAAAGCGCGTGCGCGAGCACGAACGACAACGTCGAGAGCACCAAAACCCGCGGCTGTTTCCGGAGCAGTTCGAACAACGGGACTTTCGCCTGTTCGGCCTTGTCCAAAGCAGCCTGGAAAACCGGCGTCTCGGCGATCTTGATCCGGATGTAGAACCCGACGACCAGCAGCACAGCGGAGAACAGGAACGGCAGCCGCCAGCCCCAGGACAGGAACTCGGCCGTCGGGAGCACCGCGTCCAGCACCAGGAACAGCAGGTTGCCCAGCACGAATCCGATGGCCGGACCGAGCTGCGGGAACGCCGAGTACAGCCCGCGTTTGCCCGGCGGCGCGTACTCGGTCGACATCAGCACCGCGCCGCCCCATTCGCCGCCGAGGCCGATGCCCTGCACGAAACGCAGCACTACCAGCAGAATCGGCGACCAGAGGCCGAGCGTGCCGTACCCCGGGACCAGCCCGACGGCCACTGTGGACAGTCCCATCACCAGCAGAGACGTGACCAGCATGGACTTGCGGCCGATCCGGTCGCCCCAGTGTCCGAAAAGGACCGCGCCGACCGGGCGCGCGACGAATCCGACCGCGAAGGTGCCGAGCGAGGCCAGCACCCCGGCGGTCGAGGAGAACGTCGGAAAGAACACTTTCCCGAACACCAGCGCCGCCGCGGTTCCGTAAATGTAGAAATCGTAAAACTCGATGGCGGTGCCGATGAAACTGGCGGTGGCGATGCGCGACACGTCGGCCCGCGCGGGTGCGGTCATTCCGGCTCCCTGTGCTCCCCTGCGGCCCCGTGCCGCCCGAGGGAGGGTATCGGGTCACGCGTCGCCGGGCAGTTCCTCCATTTTCCGCTGCAGCTTGTTCATCCCGCCGAGCCAGCGGTCGGTTTGGGTGGCGCGCAAGGCGTAGAAGTCGGCGACCTCCGCGTGCGGCAGCACCAGGAACCGGTTCTCGGCCATGGCGGCGAACAGCGCGTCGGCCACCTGCGGCGGGTCGATCGCGGACGCGCCCATCAGCAGTTTGCCGCGTTCGCCGGTCTCCTCCAGCATCGCGGTGCGCACCCCCTGCGGGCAGATCGCCTGCACGCTGATCCCGCGATGCCGATAGGTGGCAGACAGCCATTCCGCGAACGCCAGCGCGCCGTGCTTGGTCACCGAATACGGCGCCGAGCCAAGGCTGGTGAGCACGCCCGCCGCGGACACCGTCGCGATGAACCGGCCCTCGCCGCGTTCCAGCCACGCCGGCAGCAGCAGCCGGGCCGCGCGGACGTGCGCCATCACGTTCACGTCCCACGCCAGCGACCACGCGTCCTCGTCCGCGTTGGCGTCGCCGAACGGCGCGACCCCGGCGTTGGCACAGAAAACGTCGATGTCACCGAGCGTTTCGCGGGCCGCGGCGATCAGGTCCGCCACGCCGGATTCGCTTGCCACGTCACCCGCGAACGCCGTACCGCCGACCTCCGCCGCGACCTCGGCCGCGCGGTCGCCGTCAAGGTCCGCGACGACAATGCGAGCACCGTCCGCCGCGAACCGACGCGCCAGCGCCGCCCCGATCCCGCCGCCACCGCCGGTGATGACGACCCCGGCGCTCACAGACCGCCGCCGAGCGTCACGCCGCCGTCGAGAACGACCGTCTGCCCGGTCATCCAGCCGGCGTCATTGGACAGCAGGAACGCCACCGCGCCCGCGATGTCCTCCGGCACGCCGAGCCGCTTCAGCGGATACGCCGCCGCGACCTCTTCCTCGCGACCCTCGTAAAGCGCGGTCGCGAACTGCGTCTTGACCACCGCCGGAGCCACCGCGTTCACCCGGATCTTCGGCCCGAGTTCGCCGCCGAGTTCCTGGGTGAGCCGGATCAGCGCGGCCTTGCTGACGCCGTACATGCCGATGCCCGGCGAGGTGCGGATGCCCGCGATCGAGGCGACATTGACCACCGACCCGCCGTGCTCGCCCATACACGCGTCCCGCGCGACGCGGATCCACGACAGCGGCGCGACCACGTTCACCGCGAAGATCTTGGCCGCCGCGGCCGGGTCGATGTCCACCATCGGGCCGTAAACCGGGTTGATGCCGGTGTTGTTGACCAGCATGTCGAGACTGCCGAACTTCTCGACCGCGGCGGCGACCGCCTCCTGCTGGTGCGCGGCGTCGTCAGCCTTGCCGGGCACCGCGACCGCGACGTCCGGCCCGCCGAGCTGCTCAACGGCCTCAGCGAGCGGCTCCGGCTTGCGCGCGGTGATGACCACCTTCGCCCCGCGCTCGACGAGCCCCTTCGCGATGGCCAGCCCGATCCCCCGGCTGGCCCCGGTGACCAGGGCAACGCGATCCTTGAACGACTCCACCACACCGTCTCCTTGTCCGCCGCTGGACAGCTATCGCTAAGCGGTTGCTTACCGCAGAATATCGGTGATACATCCCCACGCAACCTCAAGCCGCTACCACGACCGTCACACCACAGTGGGTTACCATCTCGTAAACCCTGCGTATTCGACGTGGGCCGTCAGGCACCACTTGACAACACCGGCCGGGAAGCCCGGCCAACCTCGCAGGTGGTCGGATGCCTGAGCCACACCTCAGTCCGCTGAGCCCACCTGGCACTACACACCGGGTCGACTCAAGGACGGCTCCCCCGACACCACCAGCACCGTTGCCCAGAATCCACCGCCGCCTTCCCGAAGCTGTTTGGAGTTACACGATCGCCCGGATCGACCGGTCCGGGCGCGTTGCCGAGCGGGGACTCCTGGAGGCGCTCGACTGGCCTGCGGGCACCAGGCTGTCCGTCGCGTCGCGCGACGACGCGGCGGTAGTCGTCCGCCGAGATCCGGAGGGGGCGTTCGCCGTAATCGGCGGCCCGCGGGTAATGGTGCCGGCCGGTTTGCGATCGCGGTGCGAGATACGCACCGGCGACCCGCTGCTTCTGGCCGCCAACAGCGCCGCGGATCTTCTCCTGATCTGTCCCATGCCGCTCGTCGAGCAGATTCTCGCCGAAACGTATGAGCATTTCTTTCCTGAAGGCCTGTCATGACTGCCCGCGACCGCTCCGCCGACATCGTCGCCGCCGCGAAAGCGCTCTTGGAGACCATGGGCGTCTCCCCGGAGGATCTCGCTGGCATCGGCAACGCAGCGGAGGCGATGCCGACTTTCACGCAATACGTCCCGACGGTTCTCAAAGCCGCATCAGCCAGTTCTCGGGAGATGTGGGCCGTCTACCTGACCGTCGCGGAAGACGAGTGGCCGGCTCGGCGCATCGACGAACCGACTGCCTCAGAAATCATGAACCTCTCGATCGAGGTCCAGGAACGATCGGTGCTACGTCACAACTCGCGCGATGGGCTTGGCGCACGATCGAACTTCATCGATGCGATCAAGTTCCTCTACCGGTGCGCCGTCGCGGATCGCTTGATCGCCCGAGACGACAATCCGGCGCGAGACCTGCGCCGACCAGCAAAACAGAAAAGCACCCGGCGGCCGCTTACAACGGCGCAGCTCTCCGAAATCAACGAGGTCGCTGCCACCACTGGTGTCGACCCGGCATTGAACACTCTGATCATCCGGCTGCATATCGAAACAGCATGCCGACGAGGCGGTTCGAAAGCCTTGCGCCCTTGCGACCTCGATACCACGCAACTCACCGTCCGCCTGAGAGAGAAGGGAAACACCGTGCGCGACCAACCGGTGTCGCCAAGCCTTATGGACGCGCTCATTGCCCACGAGCGATACCGGGCTCCAGACCACGACAAGACCGCGCAATTGCTCCGCCATCGCAACGGCAGGCCGATCCCGATCACCTACTACGACCAGCTCTGGAGGCGAATCGGGCGGATCCTGCCCTGGGCTTCGACCTTGGGAGTCACGTCGCACTGGCTCCGCTATACGACGCTCACGTGGGTCGAACGTAATTTCGGCTACGCAGTGGCCGCTGCTTATGCGGGCCACGTCCAAGGCAGCGGTCGCTCCGGCAACACACTGACCTATGTCAGCGCGACCATCGAGGAAGTTGCGGCCGCGCTCGTTGCCCTGACGGGCGAGCCACATCCGCTAGCCGCAATTGGACCGCAGTAACGCCCGCGGAGCCCAACCAGCATAGCCGCGCCTGGGGCCCTCCGAATCCGAGCGGAGGGCCCCAGATCCAAACTCGACCGGCACGAACACGAACCTCCTGGTTGTAATGCTGAGCGACGCCGAAGCGACCTCGACTCTGCCAGACGCGGGCACCGAACGATGCGCGAAGTCGAGCAAGCGGCTACGACGAGAGGGACGTCGATGACGACTCAGTACAACGTGGTGTCGGTATAAAGCTGACGGAGATGCTTGACACCGGGGCTTCCTGATCATAGGAGTTGCTGGTGAGTGAGCCCAGACTGGACCGCCAGGCGCGCAGACGCCTGGCGGTCTTGCGCCACGTCGAGGAAGTATCCGGAAACGTGGCCACGACCTGCCGGTATTTCGGGATCGCCGCCAAGCCTACTACACCTGGCTGCGCCGTTACGAGACCGAAGGCGTGGACGGGCTGCGCGAGCGGTCCACGCGTCCGCGGACCAGCCCGAACGCCACCCGGGCGGAGGTCATCGAGAAGATCGTCCACTTGCGGAAGAACACCGCCTCGACATGTGCCAACCGCCCGCCTCGCAGCGCTACAAACTGCACGACCGCCGCTGGAAACGCTACGAGAAGCAGCAACCAGGCCGCCACGTGCAGGCCGACGTGAAATCCGTCGAGCCGCTGCCCGAGGCCGCAGCCACCGGCGTGCCGATCAAGACCGGCGGCCGGCGCGGGAAGTTCTACCAGTACACGGCAATCGACGATTGCACCCGACTGTGCGTGCTCAAGATCTACCCGCACAACAACAGGAAGACCGCGATCCAGTTCCTCGACTGCCTGCTCTCCCAGCCGCCTTTCGCCGTCGAGACCATCCAGACGGACAACGGCGCAGAATTCCAGCCAGCGTTCCACTGGCACGTCCTCGACCAGGGCATCGAGCATCGCTACACCAAGCCCCGCACCCCGCGGCTGAACGGCAAAGTCGAGCGCTCCCACCGGATCGACGCCGAAGAGTTCTACCGCTTGCTCGACGGCGCGGTCATCGACGACACAAACATCTTCAACGCCAAACTCAAGGAATGGCAGGACTACCACAACTTCGACCGCCCACACGGCGGACTCGACGGCCAGACCCCCTATGAGAGACTGCGCCAGAAGACACAGACCGAAGCCTCGGCCATGTAATCGATCACCGTCGGCGGCACACCAGCGGGGACAACATCTGGCCGCCTACGGGGAGAACAATGGCTCTGGCTCAAAGTCCGTGATGGTGCCCAGGGGCGGCGAACTCCGCGCCGTAGTTGATCATGTCCGCAGTGCGATGATCTTGGTTGAAGGTCCTGCTTCCTGTTCTGGCCCCGCCGCGGATCGAGCGGGTCCTCCGATGGGGACCCGCTGTTCGGTTGCAGGCGAGCGTTCTCGCGCCCGACGCTGCCTGCCCCAGCTGCGGTGGCACGTCAGGACGGGTTCACAGCCGATACGACCGATACCCGTCAGCCCCGGCGATCGGGGGCCAGGAGACGGTGATCCGCCTGCAGGTACGGCGATTCTTCTGCGGTAGCGAGGAATGCTCGAAGCAGACCTTCGCCGAACAGGTCGTTCGACTCGCCTCGCCGCACGCGCGCCGGACTCCGCTGCAGCGTGGAGTGTTGGAGAAGATCGCGTTCGCGCTGGGCAGCCGCCCGGGCCGGCGACTCGCCCGCCGGCCGGCCGCGGAGGTAGCGAGGATGACGCTGTTGCGGCTCGTCCGGGCGCTGCCGATACCCGAACTCGGCGCCCTCTCAGCAGTCGGGGCGGATGGCTTCGCGTTCCGTCGCGGCCGCAACTACGGCGGCACCGTCGTCGACATGCACACCCACCGGCCCGTTGACGTGCTGCCCGACCGGTTGGGCGACACGTTCGCCGGCTGGCTTCGTGCGCATCCCGGCCCCGGGGCGATCTGCCGCGAGCGCGCCGGCGGCTACGCCGAAGGAGCCCGGCTCGGTGCGCTTGAGGCGATCCAGGTCGCAGGCCTCCGGCACCCGCGCTGCAACCTGACCGACGCCGTCGACGAGGCTGTCCGCGCTCACCGGAAACGCCTGCGGGACCAGCTCGTGGCCGAGGCCGTCGCCCAGTCCGCCCCGTCAGCCTCCGTCACCGAGGGACGGCCGGCCGGATCATTCACCCGGCAGCCGACCGCACCAAACAGGAACGGGCCAACGCCGCAACAACCACGGACATTGAGCCAGAATCAGGAAAAACTGACCACAGAAACGACGTGATATGCGGTTTCTCAGGTGTCTGACGGTGATGCCATCTTGATCGCTCTCAAGCTGGCGACGCGTCCTCGGTTGTTGTTAGCGCGTCGCGTGCACCCTCGGATGCTGATGACGATGTAGTTGGCCCTGCCCTTTGGTGCACAGATTCGTTTTGAAACGTCCCATGTTGTCGCTGGCGCTCCCGTCAGCATGCGACTGCGGCTATAGAGGGTCTATGAGTGAGCAAGTCCCGGTAGCGGTGGCCGACTGGACCGTGTTTCTACGTGATTACAGCTCGAAGTTCCTGGATAACTCGAGTTTGTTGCGCGTGCTCGAGGAGAACGGGGCCGGGAAGTTCGTCAGAAGCCATGTCCAACGTGAGGGTTGGATTGGCTATGAGCCGGCCAGTGCGGACTCTGTCGTGGCTGCTGAAAAGCGGCTCGGCACTCGACTGCCGCCGACCTACCGGAGTTTCCTATTGTCCAGCAACGGCTTTCGCTACGTCAACCATGTCGACCTGCTCAACGTGGACGAAATCGGGTGGCTTTCCGAACGCGACCCAGGCCTCGTGGACGCTTGGAGCTTCGCCCTGGACGACGGTGAGCGCCAGATGATCGAGCGAAGCTTGTTGATCGCACGAGACAATGGCGGGCCGGGCGTCTGCTGGCTGCTGCACCCCGGCGACGCGGCGGAAGACGGCGAATGGGCCGGGTACCAGTGGTTTACCGGCGACGGCAGCGGTCCCGGCGATGATCGTTACGACAGCTTTGGTGCACTGGTGCTGCAGGCTGCCCGGCGATTGGACGCCGATTCACGCGAGTAGGCACAAACGGCTGGCCCGCACACGCGGATCGTGGCGGCAAGCGTGCCCAGCCGGACTCGCCGCGACAATGACGCCGACACGTCGTGTCGTGTGGCCGCACGCGTCATAGGGCGTCCGGAAGAATCAGTCCCACGCGCATCGACCGGCCTGACCTCCTGGCGCTGACCGCCGCGGCTCAGGACGCCCCTACCGGCTCCTAGCGCGGGTGCCGGGCATGGAGGCGGTCATTTTTGACGAGGGCTGCACGGCGCTCGCCGTCGGGGCCGACATGCCTCCGGCGTTGACGACACCATGTGTCGATAACGATTACCATTTACATCGATGTCGTGTGCTGTCCGGCAGGAGGGCACCCAGGCCGCACTGGATGCGGGCACCCGCGCCGACGGGCTGGCAAGCGACGAGCGGGACGACCTGACCCGGGTTGCGGCGGGAGAACCGCCGTTTGACCGAGGACGTGGAAATCCTCAAACGAGCGACCGCCTTCTTCGCGAAGGAGTCTCAATGAGGTTGTCAAGCCGTCGGCGTGACCGGTTGGGTTGGGGTGAACAGTCGGTTGTCGCGCAGCAGTGCCCAGAGGACGTCGACGCGGCGGCGAGCGAGGGCGATGACGGCTTGGACGTGTTTGAGGCCTTGGCCGCGTTTTTTGAGGTAGAAGTCGCGGTTGGGGCCGTCGCGGATGATGCTGCTCTGGGCGGAGAGGTAGAACACGCGGCGCAGGCGGCGGCTGTAGCGTTTGGGGCGGTGCAGGTTTCCGGTGCGGCGGCCGGAGTCGCGCGGCACTGGCACGAGTCCCGCGGCCGAGGCGAGGTGACCGGCGTCGGGGTAGGCGGCCAGGTCGCCCGCGGCGACGACCAGCTCCGCGCCGAGGATCGGGCCGATGCCGGGCAGCGACTCGATGATCTCGGCCTGGGGGTGCGCGCGGAAGGTGTCGCGGATCTGGGTTTCGGTCGTGGTCACCCGGTTGTCCAGCGCGAGGATCTGGCGGGCCAGCCCGGCCACGATGGTGGCGGCGACCTGCTCGCCGGGCAGCGTCGTGCGCTGGGCTCGGGCGGCGTCCAGCGCGGTCGCCGCGACGGTCTCGGGGCTGCGGACCTTGCGGTTGGCCAGCCAGGCCGTCAGCCGGGTCTGGCCGATCCGGCGGATCGCGGCCGGGGTCTGGTAGCCGGTCAGCAGCACCAGTGCGCCTTTGTGCGCGGAGTAGTCGAACGCGCGCTCGAGGGCGGGGCTGATGCCGGTGAGAACGTCGCGCAGCCGGTTGATCATGCGGACCCGGTCGGCGACCAGCTCGCTGCGGTGCGCGGTGAGCAGGGCCAGGTCGGCGGCCAGCTGCGCGGGCACGTCGATCGCGGTGAAATCGTTGCGGACACGGGAGGTCTCGGCGATCACGTAGGCGTCGCGGGCGTCGGTTTTGGCTTCGATCTCGATCGCCCAGGACACCTGTTCGGCGAGGTCGAGGATGCCGGCCAGCGCGTCCAGGATCGCCGCCTCGTCGTTGGCGATCTTGCCCGACCAGACCGTCGCTCCGGTGTCGTCCACCACCGCCGCCCAGTGATGGGCCTTGCCCGCGTCGATTCCCGCCCACATGCGGGTTCTCTGCTTGCTCAACCGCGTCTCCTCACGCCGAACGATTGTCCGCTGGCCCGAGGAACACCCCGCCGTCGTCTCCGTAAACAGCGACCGAAACGCGCATCTCAATCAGCGGCCAGGGCGCCCCGGAGAGCTGGACGGCCACTCCTTCGGAGCCACCACGGGCAAGATCCGATCAGCCACATCCAGCCCTCCCGTGCCACCCAACAACTTACGGAGATCCGGTGAACCTATGACCATTCATCGAGGCGGACAACGCTGCGGATAATAGCAACATGACGCGAGCGTGCACCCTGTTGAAGGTCTCCAAAGCCGCCTGTCACGCCCGTCGCCGCGAAGGACGATGACTCCGGACCGGTCGGAGAGACCAACATCCAGCCCCCTGTTCGTAGACCCGGGCCGCCGACCGACTCGGCAGCCCGGCCAGCGGGGCGAAGGGCACCGATCCATCGGCTCCGAGCGAGCGCCAGCAGCGTCAAACCAGCCGGGAAGTGCACGCATTCCGTGCGAGCTCACCGGCCAACCGGGCCGTCCCTGCCCCGTCGCCCCTGAATCCTCATCTCTTCGGGCATGGCCTTTTCCGCTAGGTTTCGCTCCCCCTCCCGGTCGGCAAACCTGGGCCGTCCGAGCCGGTGGAGGAGATGTCGGCCATGTGGCGGTTGACCCTGAGCACTACGCCAGCAGCCTTGTGCTGCGTGGGATGCGCCGCTGCTAGGTCAGTCCCGGCCGCCCCGGTTCGCCGGGTTCGTCCGGCGAAACACCGAACACCGTTGTCGTCTCGCCTGTGCCCGCGGTTCCGCCGCCGACCCCGAGCACCCCTTCGGTTCGATCCGCCGGCCCCAATGTGTCCGCGTCGGCGGCCGCGGTCGCGGTCGCCCGGATGCGAGAGTGGTGCGCATTCGACCGGCGGGAGCCGATGAATGCGAACCTCCAACGCGCGATCCCCTGCGAAACCGCCGCAGCAGCGCGGGCGGATCGGGCGAGGGGCGACAACGCGCAGTCTTACAGAGGGGGCCTGCGCACAGCAAGCGAGCAGCACCTGCGACACCGTTTCCGCAGGCTGAATCCCGAGCGCCCCAGGTCCTGGATACCGCTTACCTCGCGATTTCGGCCCGCTGCACGAATCTCGCGGCAGGGTGCAGTTCGAAACCTCGACGGTGCAATCGGTCCGCCAGGCACCGCGCCGAACTGACGGGCGCTGGCTCGTCGACAACCAGGTGGAGGCTGATGCGCGGGTGGGTCGTTGTCTTCGATGCGGCAGTCGCGGTGGCTGCGGCGGATTGCCGGACTGCCCCGCGCCGCCCTCGCCCGCGGTGCCGCCCATGCCGGCGCGTTGCAGCTCTCCCCTGGCACCGCTGGATGTCGCGAAGAAGATCGTCGGTACCGCGAAAGCGATGTCCGTCCAGGAACACGGAGTGGCGATCGCGCCACGGTCCGCGAAACAGGAGTCCCGATTGGATACTTTCGCGACCGTCGGCTGCTCGACGGGCACCTTCCAGCGAATCGGACCTGGCTCCGGCGACGCCCGTGCCGACTACGACCGGACGGCGGCCGGAACCGAAGACACGATCATGAACCTCGGCCGAGGCGCCTTCCTGCTCAAAATCGGTCACGAACTCCGCTCCTCGTCCAACGCATCCGCTCAGCGGCCGAAACCCGCCTCACCGAAACCGACGCAGCCATGACCGGGCGCCCGCGAGAGTCCTGAAACCATGAGAAAAGAGAAATCGTTCCCATGAATCGATTACGCAACGGGATCCTTGCCGTGCTCTTCAGCGGCAGCCTCATCGTGCTGGCCGCATTCGGCTCCAGCCCGCCGGCGGAAGCACCGCCAGGCCCGGCCCCGGCCAACCTTGTGTCGCAGGTCAGTTTCGCCAACGGAACCGCCAAGTCCGGCAACGCGGCGGCCGGGACCGGCGACTTCGCGACCGGTCCTGGTGACGCCGCGACGAAGTGGGTGCAGATGTCCGTCGGAGCGGTCGGCCCGCTCAACCCGGTCGTGGTCAACGCCGCCGGATTCACCCTTTACCGCTCCGACAAGGACACCGCCCGCCCATCGGTGTCGAACTGCAGCGGGGATTGCGCGGCGACCTGGCCACCAGTCCTCGTCCGGCCGGGCTCGCGAATCTTCCTCGACGGGGTCGCGAAATCCGACGTCGGTGTGATCGAGCGCGCCGACGGCGGCCTTCAGGTGACGATCAGCGGCTGGCCGGTCTACCGGTTCAGCAAAGACACCCGTCCCGGCCAGGCCAGGGGGCAGGGCGTGGGCGGCACGTGGTTCGGGGTGACCCCTTCAGGCACCAAGGCGGGCAATTCGCCGCAGGGCACGGATTCCGGGACCGGACTCGACTACCGGAACGGGACGGCGAGGCAGAACAACGCACCGCCGAACACCGGCGACAACTACCTGGGTCCGCGCACCGACCCACCCGCCATGAAGTGGGTCCAGCTCACCGCGGGATCGGCCAGCGGCCTCAACCCGATCGTGCACGACGGAGCTGGCTTCACCCTGTACCGCTTCGACAAGGACACCACCCATCCGCCGGTCTCCCATTGCTCGGACGCTTGCGCGGCCACCTGGCCGCCAGTCCTCGTGCAGACCGGCTCGCGGATCTTTGTGGACGGAGTACCGACCTCCGTCATCGGCATCGTCACCCGTGCGGACGGACGACACCAGGTGACGATCGGCGGCTGGCCGGTCTACCGGTTCAGCAAGGACACCGCCGCGGGCCAGACCAACGGCGAGGGCGTCGGAAGCACCTGGTTCGCGGTGTCCCCGACGGGCGGCAAGATCGCCCCGACGGAGAACGCCGCTCCCCCGGCGGCCGCACCGAGCAGCGCGCCGGCGGTGCCGCCGGCACTCGGCACCCGGCAGCGTCATTGTCGACAAGCGGCAAGAACTTTTCCGAGCCGAACGGCTCCGAAAGCGTCGCGGGGCCGGGCTGCCGGAACATCGGGCGGCCGGACTTCGCATCTTCACTGCAGCTGAGCGGCGGACCGATCAAGATCTGGACCGGCAAGGACTGCACCGGTACCTCAGCCGTGGTGACCAGCGACGTGGCGAACCTCAGCACAATCGGATTCGACAAGAAGATCGTGTCGATCCGGTTCGGCGGCTGAACACCCGGATCCGGAGCGAGGCACCGACCGGCGTCCGCGCGGGTCCCGCGATTCATTCCGCCGGTTCCGGACCGTCCGGCGCATCCCGAGGCGGTCGAGCCGTCCGGCGGAGCGCTTCGAGCCAGGCGAGATGACCGCCCAGCGCGGCATGGCCGACGGGGGTGAGCCGGAACCACGTCCGGGGACGCCTGCCCACCGCACCCTTGTCGACCTCGAGGTACCCTGCGTCCTCGAGGATTCGGGCATTCTTCGACACCGACGAATCCGCGACGCCGACGATCTCCCGGACGGCGCCGAACTCCACCCGTTCCGCGCCCTGCAGCAGCGCGCACATCGCCAGCCGGGTGCCTGAATCCAAGAGAGCGTCCCGCCGGGCGGCGACGGTCCCGGTCACGGTGCGACGACACGGCCGCTGCGGATGTCACGGCGCACCGCAGCGTTCAGTCCCCACAGCAACCCAGTTCCGATCGCCGCCACAGCCACCGCGACAGCGACTCCCGGCGCGATCCGGCCAGCGCGCGCCAGCAGGTTCACGGCCCCGACCCCTGCTGCCCCGATCACCAGGAACATCAGCGCAGCGCGGCGTGCGGACGGGTACGACCACAAGGTCTTGCGGGAAAGCGCCACTCCCTGGACCCGACGCAGCAGCAGGTCGCCGAAGACCAGCACCAGCACGCTCGGCCACATCACCGCGGTGAAGGCGTCCGGCCACGACGTGAGATGCGGAAGCAACGGGGCACTGAGCATCCCGAGCAGTGCCGCTCCCTCCACGGTGGCGAACCACCACGGCAGGCGCACCCGCTGCGCCAGCCGGTTTCGTGCCCGTGCGGCGATGATCGCGCCCTCGGCTTCGTTGCTCATGGCATCTCCCAGCTAACAGGTGAAGTACTTTCCTGATCGAAAGTACTTCACCTGAGCGACTGGCGCAACGCTTCGCCAAGACCTTCGGGCGACCCGGCCCTCGGCGCGCGATCCCCTCGCCGAAGCCGTGGCCGCCGCCAGGCCGAGCGGCAGATTGCGAACAAATAAGACACTCCGAGCGGCGCTCCAATACCGGAATCGTCAGATTCCGTCGACCCAAGCGGATCTGCCAGGCAGTGATCGGCCGGCATTCCGTCCCGGGACGCAGCCAGCGTCCGACACAGGGCGGCGGACGGCTTCCCCTTCCGCGAAATGGGCGGCACCACACATTTCACGTCGAATTCGCCGGTCTGCATTACGACGGACTGCACCGAGCCGATGAATCTCCGGATACTTGGCGCAACACGATTACAACGGCCGCGGATCACGCTTTCACTCGGGACGCCCGCCGGCAACTTCCCTTGTGTAAACTGTTGCTTTCCGGCGGCGCGCAGGGAATCACACCGGCTAGGGGACGAGAGCCACGATCTCCGACAGGTCGGTACAGCTTCCGTCGATTCCGACCCGGACGCCGCCGGCCGTGTGCCGAATGATTCGGACAAGGAACTCGCTCGCGTCCCGGACGGTCGTCAGCTTCCCGCCAAGTGCCGCCGAGGCCGCCTTGCTGGCGTATTCGGCCGCCTCGGCGGGACTCATGACCTGGGCCAGCAATCGAGTTCCGGGGACGAATCCCAGGGCTACATCGACTGCGCGCACGCCGGGGTAGGCGGCGGCCACCTCGGCCAACTGGCGGGCAAGATCCCGCTTTCCCTCTGCATAGGACCGGAAAAGCCGCGGCACGCGCTCCAGCGGAAGGTGCGCGAAGAGCGTGTTGGTGACCGCGAGGACGCCGCCGTCCGCCACCAGCGCAGCGGCCCGCGAAACCACCTCGACCGCCCCTCGGGTCTCCGCGCGCTGGTCGTCCGGATTCCGAACCAGGGAACCGGCGTTCGCGACGAAAAAATCGACCGGATCGGCACCAAGCTCCCGGAACAGGTCGTCGACCGAGTTCCGGTCGCTCAGATCAAGCCGGAGCGCGCGACAGCCGAGCCGCGCTGCCGCTTCGCCCAGCCTTCGCTCATCCCGTCCGGTTACGACCAGGCGTAGTCCGTCATTCGACAACAACCGAGCGACCGCGAGACCAATGCCGGAACTGCCGCCGGTCACCACCGCGGTACGGATTCTCTCCACATTAATCATTTCGCACGATCCTCGTGATGCGTCGCCAAACCGGGTGAGTTTCCCCGCAATATTCACAAGTCTACGACAGTCCGGGGCGGTGACCTAGTCCTTTCACCCACGCTCATACCACAGGCACCAACGGTGCGGTTCGTGAGGGAAACCCCTCACGAACCGCACCGTTCACACAGCGAAATCACACGGCGACAGATCGCGCTGCCGCGCACGCAGCAGCCGCCTTTCACCAAAGGCTGATCGAACATCGAAGAGCAGTCTCGCGGCCGCGCAGTCCAGCACGCCGTCCGTCCAAATCTGACCTCGGCCGGCCAGTGCTCTGGGCTCCCCGGGAACTCCACCTCCATGGAACGCACTCCGGAACTGTGCCGCACTCTCCATTCCGGTCATGAAAAGCTGCGCACCTTGCTGCGAATGATCGAGAGCGCCGGGGTGCTCAAACGCCACCTTGCCCAGCCGGTCGGCGAAAACGTGCGTCATGCGGGTTTCGCCGCACACGCCCGGATCTGGCGGCGCGAGGCGGAAAGCACCTGCCCGGCATCATCGCGGGCGCACTGGCCGCCACGGAGGTGACCGCGCCGGACGTCGAGGCTGTCGTCTTCATTTCCCGCACCAGCTTCACGATGCCGGCGCACAACGACCTGGATGGTCAACAAGTTCGGCTTCCACGCCGGCTGCCGGCCGATTCCCTCCGCACAGTGACGGCAGGTTCGACGAACTCGTCCGCCGCACGCCGATGATCCCAGTCTTCGGCCCAGCGCTCGTCGCCTCGACGAACCTGGAAGTCGGCGAAGTGCAGATCAAGCGGGGCTACGTGTCATCCGCCCTGAGCTAGCGGCGATCGCGACGGCGGCGCGTTCGCCGATCCAGAGGTGCTCGACCCCGGCCGGAGCGAAGGCAGGCGTCTCACGTTCAGAGCCGGAATTCATGCGCGCATGGCCCATGCATTTCGCCCTACTGGTCGTCACGACACGGGTTGCGCGGCCCCTTCACCCGGTTCGCCTGGCCGGGACACGGAGCGGATCGACACTGAAGACGATTCGATCCGGCGGCTCCCGGCCGCCCCGTGCTGCTGCACGGCTGAGGTTTCCGATCGCGGCTCCGGCTGAGAACTGGCGGAGTACTTTGCCTTCAGCCGGAGCCGGGAGCGGACAGTTCAGCCGAGAGCGGCGGCCGGCACGGCTGGCCCGGCCAAGCTCGCCCACGGGCGCAGCGCCTCGGCGAGCGCATCGGTGTCCACCGGCTCGCCGACCGGGTGGACCCAGCCGACATATCCGTCCGGCCGCACGAAAACGGCGTCGAACGCAGGGACCGCGCCGAACACGGGCAGCCGCACCTCCCCGCCGGACCCCGCCGGATTCGGCCGGGCCGTCACCCGCACGACCCGATCGGTCCCTTCGCCGGAGAAGGCGGTCAGCTCCTCAGCACCGAAGTCGATCAGCAGCGGACGCGCGTCGCGCAGCAGACGGAAGATGTCCACCGCACCGTCTTCGGCCGAGAGGGCGAGATTCGGCATCCGCCGGCCGAGGAGGGGGTGGCCGTTCCCCAGCGGGTAGCGCAGGTTCAGTCCGCTGAGAATCCCGCTGAGCCGCAGACACACCTCGGGCACCGCAAGAAGGTCGGCGATCACCCCGCGCAGCGAATCGTTCTGGCTTCCGGGCTTGATCAGCGCGGTCTGCGCCTTGGCTAACTCCAGCACCCGAGCGCCGACCGGATGACGCTCCCCGTGATACGTGTCGAGCAGACCGCCGGGGGCGCCGTGCAAAACGGCGGCGAGTTTCCAGCCGAGGTTCACCGCGTCCTGAATGCCGAGGTTCAGCCCTTGGCCGCCGATCGGCGAATGCGTGTGCGCCGCGTCGCCGGCCAGGAACACCCGTCCGCGGCGGTATTCGGCGACGTGGCGGAATCCGTCCGAGAAGCGCGACATCCAGCGCGCTTCCCGCAGGCCGCAATCCGTGCCGATGCCGTCGATCATGGTCTCGCGAAGCTCGTCCAGCGTGACCGGAGCCGTGCGGTCGGCCGGCGGCGTCGCGCGCATCATGCTCAACCGGAACCAGCCCGGCTCGGCCCGGGAGATCTGGTAGGTGCCGATCCGTTCGTTCCGGCCGAAGACACCCCTGTCGGAGGGCGGCGAATCCAGGCGGACGTCGCCGACCACCCAGTACGAGACCGGATCGTCGCCGGGGAACGGGACCCCGCAGATCTTCCGGACCGCGCTGTGCCCGCCGTCGCAGCCGACCAGGTATTCGGCCCGGATCGCCGTTTTCCCGGCCGCCCCCTCCGCGAAGACCTCGACGCCTTCGTCATCCTGCCGAACATTCGCGACGCTCGTGGACCATAGGAACCGCACCCCAAGCTCCGCCGCCCGTTCAGCGAGAATCCGCTCCGTCTGGTGCTGCGGCAGGATCAGCGCGGAGGGCCAGTCCGGGTCGACCTCGTGCGGAGCCATCGGAAGACCGGAGAACAGCACCCCTGGCAACGGTTTGCCCAGGCTCAGGAAGGCGTCGGCCAGCCCTCGCTGACTGAACACTTCCATGCTCCGCGCGTTGATTCCCGGCGCGCGGGACTCGCCGGCTGTGCCGGCGGCACGACGCTCCACCATAACGACCTCGACGCCGACGAGCCGGAGCTCGCACGCGAGCATGAGACCGGTCGGACCGGCGCCTGCGACGACGACCTGGGCGGTTGACACTGACCGAGTGATTTCCATAGGATCACATGTAACATTACATAGGATCCCATGTAAAGGACGAGATGAAATCCTCGGAGACCGCCAGCCTCTCCCAGCTGATCAATCGGGCATCCCGCGCTCTCGCGCGCGACGGCGACGCCGCACTCCGGCCGTCCGGCCTCCGCTACGCCCAAGTCCCGGTTCTCGCGTCACTGAGCGAAGGCGTCGCACTGACCCAGAAGGAGCTGGCCGACGCCTCCGGCATCGACCAGTCGTCCATGGCCCAGCTGCTCGCCCGGATGGACCGCGACGGGCTGATCCGCCGCACGCCGCATCCCCACGACGCGCGCAGTCGCACGATCACACTCGCCGAGGAGTGCGCCTCGCGCACCGCCGAGGCACGCCACCAGCTGGCGGAGCTCGACCGGCGGGCCGTCGCCGGGTTCACCGCCGAGGAGATCGACTCGTTCAGAACCTTACTGATCCGCGTGAACGAAAACCTCGAGCAGCCCTGAAGGCCGCCTCCTTTGCCGGTCCCGGCTTCGCCGACCGGCCCTGCGCGCACCCGAGCCGGACAGTCTCGGGTGCGCCACGGAAGCAGTCCGGAATCCCCACTCAGCCAGCACTGTCTGCAATTTGCTCACATCAAATTCGGCTCTTTAGTTCTTCTGCCGTGGATTTGTATCCTTCAGGCCACGCATTGTCCCCGCCGGAGCACGCAGACCTCGGGCAGGCACGTGCCACGCCCGCCCGAGCCGGTGTCCTGTTTCTTGTCCGGACCAGTCGCCATCGCTTCCGTCTGGTCGGCCCGGGGTCCGTCCGCCGGGCCGGCCCGCACGCAACTCCGGCCAGTTCTCTGAGCGGTTCTGGCGCACTTTGCGTGATCCATGGTCGGCGTGTCGTCCATAGTGGACAGATGAATTGCTGGGATCCTTATATGCGACAATGAATCGTGATGTCATTGCGGTCTTGATGCCGCATCTGACCGAGGTGATTGTTGAGAAGATGGAGCGTGAGGCAGACCAGGTCTGCATCCGGGCCTGCTCGGCGACGCGAAGTGCGCGGTGCCCTCGCTGCGACGGCGCCTCAGCTCGGGTGCATAGCCGTTATGCGTACAGCAGCCGGGCGGGCGCCGCTCGAGAACACCATGCCGTGGTCCCCGACGCCCGCAGCGCGCAGCTCGGTCATCATCGGGCCGAACCTGCGGAGCGGCTCCGGCGACCGGCTGGCCGAGCGATCCGCCGGGACCCTGCTGGCGGCCCAGTTCCGGGAGCTGTTCAGCGAACAGGGGGAGGATCGGCGTCGGCTTCCGCGTCGTCAGAGTCCTCTCCGCGAGGCGGAGTGAGACCGGTCCGGTCCCAGCCGAGCTCCTCCAGACTGAGCATCGGATCATCCGGCCCTGCCCACTGATCCCAGTCAAACCCGTCCGCGGCCATGAAGTCGAACCCGTCAGCGCCGTAGAGATCGTCCGCACCAGCCAGGAACTCGCCGGCCGGGAACTCCTCGTACGGCATCCCCTCCGCCGGCCCCGCCTCGCCCTGGCCAGGCAACCCCCCCAGCGCATGCCAGTCCAGCCACTGCCCCTCGTTCAGCAGATCCGTATCCAGGTTCTGGCCTTCCCCGTACGTTGCCAGCGCGTCCGTCCCGCCCATCTTCTTGTCGCCGTCCTCCACCAGCTCCTCGACCCGGCTCGACGGCCCGGGGCCGCCCCGGTCCAGCGGGTGCTCGTCCAGCGTCGCCGGGGAACCGGGCGCATCCTCCGGCACCACCCGCAACCGCGCAGACTCCGGCCCTTCGAACGCAGCCACCGCGGAGCGCACATAGCGTCTCATGACGACATCCACCGGCACCCGCTCACTCGACGGCACCCGTCTCCCGAACTCCGAGAACGCCCGCCGAACCTCCGCCTCGACCACCTTGTGCACCACCGCCCACCTCAGTGGGGCCGCCCGTTTCGACGCCGCCCCGCGCTTCGACTCGAGCAGCAAGCTGTCGACCTGGCCGTCCCGGTAGAGCCGGTCCGCGAACCCCGCCGCCATCCGCTGCACCCGGAACAGATCGAACGGCGTCAACGCCGACCGGAGACTGGCCCCGACCCCTGTGTAGAGCGGCGTCTCCCGCAGCGCCGCCAGCTCCTCGAGCGTGTACCCCGACGCCGCCAGCGTCGCGATCCGGAACGACGCCGCCTCCACGCGATTCTCGAAATTGAACTCGCTCCGGCTCCTGTCCGGACCCCAGGCCCGGGTAATCCCCAGCCCCAGATCCGCCAGTGTCACCTCCCGCTGGCCCAGCCCCGCCTGCCCGCGCAACGCCCGCCGGAACTCCCCCAGCTCGCGCTCTGCCTCCTCCCACAAGATCCCCTCCACCGCCGCGAACAACCGCCCGCCGTCCGCCTTCGTCCCGCCCTTCTGCCGGACGTGCAACCGCGTCTGCGGGAACTCCTCGCCCCGCACCGCGAACTCCTTCATCCGCACCGCCCACCTCACCGCATACCCCCGCACCCGCGCCAGCGTCTCGCCCTCCAACCACGGATCACTGTCCCCGCGATAATCCGCAGCGAACACCCCCCGCACCTCACCCACCGGATCCAACCCCACCGGCCTCGAACCCGACACCTCCAGCCGGGAGACCGGCCGGACCCCCGCCGGCAGGCCGGGACGCCCCCCGCACAACAGATCCCCCGCCCTCAACCCGGCGAAGAAATCCTCCACAACCCCCCGCGCCGCTCCCGCAGGAGTTCCGCCCAGCCCTGGGATATCCGCCCGCACTCTGGCTGTGCCCCTGTCCGAGTGGGTCTCGTACCGGACCTCCACCTCCGGCAGCATGTCCTCCACCGAGGGCAGCCGGTCCGCGGACAGGCCCTGCCACCGGTCCCCGCGCCCCGCCCGGGCCTTCGCCCCCGCCAGCACCCGCTCCGCGCTCCACCGCAACTGCTCCAGCACCTCGCGGCGCAGCTCCGCCTCCACCCCGGCCACGCGCACCGCCGACTGCGCACTGCGGGTCACCGTGACCGTAACCGTCACCGGCTCCATCCGCGCGGTCCCGCCGGCCGCGAACGCCGCCAGCGCCTCCGCCGCAGCGCCCTCCCCCCGCCGCAGCAACCGCGCCCAGGAAAACGCCGACACCCGGATCAGATTCCCCGGCACCAGCCGCAACGGCGCCGACGGCACCATCCGCAGGTCTGCCAGCAGCTCCCGCCGCCCCTCGCCGACCTCCAACCCCATCTCCGACGCACCGCCTCGCAGTTCCCGCCGCAACTCGACCCACAACCCCAGACCTGCGACGCTCAGCCCCGGACGCCCCTTCGCCGCCAGCGCCACATCGAGCATCTCCTCCACCAGGTCCTGCCACGCCTCGACCGCCTTCTTCACCACGGCCCCGGTGCCGTGGCACACCAGGCTCACCGGCGGCGACTCCCGCCCCTGCTCGTCTCGCTCGATCAACTCGGCCGCCAGCGCGCCGATCGCCTTCGTCAGCTCCGCGCTGCCCGCAACCGACTTCACCCCCGCCTTGGTCGGTTCCGCCTCCGCTCGCCACAGCTCCCGCCGCTCGTCCCGCCGCATCACCTCGTCACGAATCACCGGCTCTCCAGGTGTGAACGACGTCAAACCCGCTCTGGCCGGATCCGCGCCTGCCTCTGCCAGCATCGCGTCCGTCAGCCCAGCGGCGCGCGCCGCCGCAAAGAACGCCGCCACCGCCTGTTCCCGATCCGCGACCGACACCACGCCCTCCTCCGCGCCGCCCGCGCCCGGCAGCTCGGCGAACTCCGCCCATGTCGCAGCCTTCGCCTTCACCGGCACGAAGTCCAGCCTGACCTCGGGCACGAAAGCCTCCAGCGAGGGCAGCCGGTCTGCCGACAGCCAGGACGGGTCCTGCTCCGCCCGCGCCCGCGCCGCCGCCAGCGCCCGCGCCGCACCCAACCGCACCTGCCGCCCCACCTCCGCCGCCAACGCTTCCCGCCGCTTCTCGGGCAGGTCGTTGCGCCGCACCACCATCACCGTCAACGCCGGCATCCGCGCCTCCCCGACACGACCGGCCGCGAACGCCTCCAGCACCTCCGCTCCCGCCCCCTCCGACCGCCACATCATCCGCCCCAACGACAATCCCCGCACCTGCATCGTCACGTCGGACACCGTCTCCAACGCCACCCGCGACGACACCCGCAACCCCGCCACCCGCTCCCCCGGCCCCGCCTCCGCCTCCACTGTCAGCCGCAGCGGCCCCTCACGGCCCTTCTCCTCCGCCTTGACCAGATCGATCACCAGCCCCGCCGACCCGGCCGTCAATCCCGGCGACCGCTCCCTCAGCGCAGCATCCAGAAGCTCCGTCAGCTCTGTCAGCGCCTCACGCCAGCTCCCCGCCATGAGGTGCTTCAGCTGGTTCTGCGTGCCGTGGAACACCGCACGCAGAACCGGTGCCTCCCGTCCCTTCCCTCGCGCATCGATCACCATCCCCGCGATCCGGTCCGCCGCCGACCGCGAACCTGCCCTGTCTTTGCCGACAACACTCGCCGTCCCAAGCTTGACCTTGCCTTCCCACACGACAGAACCCCCGGCAGTCCGGGCAGCCTGCCGTCTCTGCTGCGCTGCAGCAGCCGAGGCCGTCCCCTCCAGCAAGCCCATCCCGGCTACCCCTGCGAAGAACTCCTCCAGCGCTCGTCCGTCCGCGGCGGGGACAGCCGTCCGGGGGGCACCGCGCCAGGGCAACGCCACCGTCACCCGCGCGCCGTCGACAACCTCGCCTGCCTTGGCCCTGGCCTTACTGATGAACTTGGCGGTGATCTGCGCCGTCGGCATCATCTGCTCCACGCTGGGCAGCCGGTCCGCCGACAACCCGCCCGGCAACGGCCTCCCCGCCCGTATTGCCTCCCGCGCAGCCGCCAGCACCCGCTCCAGACCCCACCGCACCCGGGTCTCCAACTGGCCCTGCAACTGCGTTTTCACCTCGGCAGTCATTCCGTTGGACCGCACGGCGACTGCGGATATGTCCGGCAGCCGAGGATCGCCGCCCGCCGCCAACGCCGCCAATGCCTCGTACCCGGCACCCTCCACCGCCCGGATCAACCGCGCCCACGACGACGACCACACCCGCCCGACCCTGGACTCCAGCTCCATCTCCATCACCACCGACGACGCCGCCCGCAACCCGGCAATCCGCTCGCCCGGGCCGTCCCCCGCCAACAACTCCACCCACGGCTCCGCGACATCCGCGCTCGCCCTCCGCACCAGATCGACCGCCACCCCCAACCCCGCAACCCGCAACCCCGAACCCTTCGCCTTCAGCGCCGCATCGATCCTGCCCTCGAAGAACGTCCGCCACTCCTCCTGGACACCGCGGGTCAGGCTCGACTCCTTGGCGTGGAACACCGCGCGCACCGGCGGCGACTCCCGCCCCTGCTCGTCTCGCTCGATCAGCTCGTCCGCCAGCACGTCGATCTTCCTTGCCAGCCTTTCGTCGCCTGCCACCGCGTTCGAGCCCTTTTTGCCCGGCTTCGCCTCAGCCCGCCACATCTGCCGCAGCCCGCCCGCGCCAACATCCGCCAAGCGTGCCGCACCGACCCCACCGTCGCCGCGCACCGCGTCAGTGCGCGACCGCTTGTGCACGCCAGCCCCGGCAGAATCCCCCAGCGTGCTCGCGTCCCGTTTCGGCCCGCCACCCAACCTCGCCGAACCCTCCCCGCCGGCACCGGCTGCGGCCCTTGTCGTGCCGCTGCCTGCCGGGTTGTCGCCGAGCACGATGCTGCCCGGGGTCGGGGTGTCATCGACGGCGAGGTCCCGGACCTGCCCGCTCGGCAGCAGTTCCGCCCGCAATCCCGTCCCGTACAGCCCAACCGGACCGTCGTAGCCCAACTCCCGCACACTCGACTCCAGCGCACCCATCCCAGACCGCGCCCACCCCGGACAAGTCACCAACACCACGCCCTCTTGCGCACGCTGCCCCGCCATCGCACCCAGCCCCACGAGCAGCTTCCCCAAGCCCGCCTCGTCCAGCACCACGACACGGCCCTTCGCCTTCACCCGATAGCCCGCCCGGCCGCGGTGCAACACCACCGAATACCGGACCTCCCCGGGCCCCGGAACGTAACGCCGCATCGCCTTTCTTTCGTCCTCGTCCAGCGGGAAAGCCATCCCGTACGACGCCCCGGCAAGACCCAGCGGAACCCAGTCCACGTCGCCCACCCGAACGTCGCCCACCAGCAGATCGCTCATCGCCCCGGCCAACGCCCACTGAGCGGCGTCACGCGAGCCCGGATGCGTCGCCGGCACCTCCGCGGCGATCGCATCGGGATCGGCGATCCGTGCCGGAACGAATGCCGCCACCTGCGCATGCACCTGCTGGTACCGGTCCTGGGACGCAATGAACGCCAACGCGTCCAAATACACCTGATACGCCGGCTCTAGCCGCCAGAACTCTTCCCGCGCCGCCGCCGGCGGCATCACCCGCCCCAGCACCCGAAACCGCCAGAACAACGCGTCCTCGGCCGGCAACACCCGCAACGCCCGAGCGAACCAGCCCACCACCCGCGGCTCGTGCACCGACAACACACCCGCGTCCAACGCATCCAATGACAACCGCGCCAACGCCTCCTCCGCCCCCTTCTCCCCCGCCGACCGCCCCGCCTCAGCCACCAGCTCGACAGCCCACCCATGCCACTGCGCCGCCAGCGCCGCCTGCCGGCGATCCCCGAACTCCAACGGCCACCACCCCAACATTCCCCGCGCCCGCGACCGCCACACCGCCGCCCGCACCGGATCCCCGTCCAACAACCGACCCGCCGCCCCCGCCCGATCCGCCAGCGCACCCGACGAAACCCCGGCGACAGACTCCCGATAACCCGGAACCCGCGACCGCTCCGTCTCCACATATTCCGGCAGGCCGCTGTGCCTGGCAAAGAGATAGCGCACGAACTCCGCTTCCGTGCCCGACCCGGCACGATGATCGAGCAGCGGCGCAGCGTCCCGCAGAAGTTTGCTGACCGTCCCGGCAGTCGAGCTGGTCATCCCGCGCTGGTCGAAGCGGATTTGATTTCTCTTCGCCAGCAGTGGTGCCAGCGCGGCCGCCGTCCCGATCCATGCCTGCGCAGCCAGCGGCGTAGCATTCTCCGCGGCACTGCGGGTCGTGCCGAGCAGGCCCAGCGCCTGGTCCACCAGTTCGTCCTGCTCGTCCTCGGAGAGCCTGCTAGCCACGTCGGGGAAGTCACTGCGTTCGGCCTGCCATTCCTGCTCGAAACGGGCGACGTCGGCCTTGTCGGTCAAATCGATGTCGCGGAATCCGGTGCCCCGCTGCCCGTCGCGGCCTTCGAGCAACTGCCGGACCCGCTCGTCGATCTCCGCGGTGAGCCGCTCCTCTGTCTCGCGCGCATTCATCAACTGGACGACGCCGCGCTGGATCATCTTCGCCATGTCCGAGAGCAGCTGTTCCAGGTTCTCGCCGTCCAGCCCGACCGGTAGCCGGCTCTCGCCCCGCTCGCCCAGCGCCCACACCGTCTCCGGCGGCTGATGCGGATCCAGCCCCCGCGCCAGCACCGGAGCCAGCGTGCCGTCTGCCAACCGCCACGCCACCCCCGGCACCGGATTCCCGTCGCGGTCCCACGGCCACGCCGGCGGCTTGGGTCGTTCGAGCAGCCCGGCGCTGCCGGTGTCCTCCCCTGCCTCGTCCGCCCATGCCAGCGGCGGCAGATGGGGATCCAGCCCCCGCGCCAGCACCGGAGCCAGCGTGCCGTCCGTCAACCGCCACGCCACCCCCGGCACCGGATTGCCCTTGCGGTCCCACGGCAAGGAAGGCGCGACCGCCGCGCCCGCCAACCGCGGCTCCGCCGCCAGCAACATGCTCCGCGCCTCCGCCAGGGCCCGATCGCGGGTTTCCTCGGCCACGCCTCGCAGTTCCGCCTCTCTGCGGGCGATCCTCTTGCGCCAACGCGACCGCTGGATATGGAACCTCCCCAACAAATCCTCGGCGATCCGGGCGAACCCCACGCTCGCCCACCGCGACTGCGCCACCGCCTCGGACACGTCCCATCCCTCGCCGGGCGGCGTGGGCACCGGCCCGTTCCTCGTCCAGGTCCGAACTCGTTCCGCTGCGGCGCGGACCTCCTCGCTGAATCGCCACGCCGAATCCCGGCTGTCTCCCGCAGCCAGGCGCGCCCCCACGACCGCGACCAGATCGGAATACATCTTCCGCTGCGTCGCCGCGTCCGCGCCCACGCCCGGGATCACATCCGGCATCTCGCCCAACAGCGCCACCGCCGCATGGCGCAGCCCCGCCGCCAGCTCCAAGCCCTGCTGCGCCTCCACCTCAGACAACGCCGTCTTGGACGCCTCGATCAGATCCCGGTCCGCTTCGAACTTCCGCACCAGCTCCTGCAGCGGGCCATCAGCCGTGTGCACCGCGTCGAAGCCGCGGCGCAGCGCGCGCGCCTGCTCCTCGATGGAGTGGACGTCCATCTCCGCGACGACGCCGGACACCACCGCCTCCCACACCGAGGGAGACATCACCCGCACCGCCGACGCATGCTCGAAACCGCTCAGCAACACCTCGTTCGCCGCATGGCGCAGCTCCAGCACGTACTCCGGGCTCTCCCGCTCCACGAGCCGCTCCAGCGCCGCCGAAGTCGCGCGGCCGTCCAGCCCGAGCGCTCGCAGCATCTCGAACTCCTCGGCCGGTGTCCGCCCGCGAGGCCGGCCGTGCTTATCCGAGAGACCCGGACCGCCCACTGTCGCCAGCGCGTCCTCGAGACCGAGTCGCTCCGAAGCCTCCATGATCGCGTCCTCGAACCGGTCCGCCACCGCGGCCGCCAGCCGGTCCCACAACCGCTCCTGTTCCTGCGGTGCCGGTCCCCGGTCAGGCATCGGCACCGGCCGCGGCCCCAGCACCGACCGCGCCACGTCCATCCCGGCCCCGCCCCCGGCTCGCAGATAGTCGTCGCCCAGTTCCAGCGTGGCCTGCGGAATCCCCGCGTATTCGTCGTCTGTCTGCGACTGCGCTGGGGCGGCACTGTAATCGCTGGCTTCCGATCGTATCGATTCGGGGCTGGCCGGCCGGGCACTGTTCCGCGGATCGGAGCCGGAACCATCGGCTGAACCCGCGAGGCTGCCGGAATCGTCCGAGCTAGTGGACTCGTCGACGCTCAAATCCGACTCGGAGTTCGCCAAGCCGAGATCGAAGTCATCATCATCATCGGACTCCGCCTGGAGGTCCCAGACTGTGCTGTTCCAGCGGTAGGAGTCGGCAAGCTCCGGCAGATCCTCAGCCGGAGGCGGGTTCAGCATGGTGATCACCCGTTTCGGCGGCGGGTCGAACCGGCCTTTCCGGAGCCGGGAAGCGGCGTCGGCGAGCTTCTCGACCATCTCGGCGGGCCGTGCCGATGCGAGATAGTGCACAGCCCGGTATCCGGTCAGCCGGGCCGCTCCCCGGCTCAGCCCGCCCCCGGCCGCGCGCTGTCCGGTCGCCTCCCAAAACTGGCTCAGTTCCACGTCCTCTTCCGTGCCGGTCGAGGCCGCTTCAAGCGCTTCCAGAGCTGCCACCGCCTCCGAGAGTGCATCGGGCAGCTGCGCCAGGACCGTCAGCAGCCAATCCGCGCCGGGAAGGTCGTCCAGCCGCGACGCCAGCCAATACCGCCACGGAGTCAGCAGCTCTGCCATCTCTAGATCGCCCAGCACGCGCTCGCCCTCTGCGATCCACTGCGCCTGCAGCGCCTGGTCCGGCATCGAGCCGCTCGTGGCCTGATCGTCCGCGGCGGCCGTCAGCTCGGCAGGCCACAGCCTCGCCCTCGCCAGTTTGATCTGTTTCGCGAGCCCAGCCCCGCTGCCCTCCTCCCCCGCAACCCTCGCCAGCCACTGCGCAGCCGCAGTGCTCTCGCTCACCGCCCTCGCCACTCGCCCCAGTCGCCCAGCATCCACAGCACTCCGGCCCGCCTCGCCCAGCATCCTGTCCGCCAACCGCAACGCTTCGCGCTCCAGCCGCAGCCGGTCCGGCTGAACCGCCGCCTGACCGGCCTGCGCCCATTCGCGCGCCGCGGACTCGGCTCGGGCCCGCACCGTCGACACCCCGGCGTCGTAGCGCCCAGCCACCAGGGCCAGCTCATCCAGATGATCCAACTCGGCACCGTGACGGCCGGCGAACAACCCGTTCCCCAAGAGCTTCCGGCCTCGCATGACCCATGCCTGCCGCATCTTCTCTGCGGTCACTCCCTGTCCCGGCGCGGGCGGCTCGGCCCCGAACCGCTGCCGGAAATCGCCCGCGACCCGTGCGCGGAAATCACTGACCCGCTGATCCTCGGAAGCCTCGAACGCCCGCGCCGACAACAGCCCCTTGAACCCGGCCATCAGCCACGCCGTCCACTGGGCCTGGTATTGACTCCGCTCCCATCCCGGCCGCTCCTTCCGCAGCCATGTCCCGGCCGCGACTGCATCGACCAGCTCCTCGTACAACGCCCGCGCCCGCGCCGCCGCGGCGGTCTCTACGCCCTCCCCGATCATCCCGAGCGGCCAGCCCAGCGCCTGGTGGGCCGCGTCCCGCCGCCACTGCGCCGCCGCAACAGCCGCCTCTGCTCGCGCAGCCTCGATTTCATGGCGCCATATCCAGCGGCTCGTCTCGATCGCCAGGTCCGTGGCCGCCAGGTCCGGGCCCAACGTCTGGCCCGCCACCGTGCGCAGATCCGTCAGGAACGGGTCAGCCCAGGCGTTCTCGATCAGGAACTGCTGGATCAACGCGCTCGGGCTGTGCCGCCGCTCGGCGTCGACGACCGCCATATGCGCCAGCAGCACCTCTTCGGCGAAGTCCCGCGGCAGGCCCCGCAACCCCTCGACCGACCCGAACACCGTCTCGGCCCGCCCCAGTTGCTCGGCAACCGCATCCGCAGACAACTGACCGAGCCAGACGCTCAACCTGTCCCCCGCCCGCTTGCGCACTCGTTCGATCTTGTCCGTGCGGTCTGCCGTCTGACTCGGCCAGTCCCTTCGAGGCGCGGGAGGAAGGAAGTCGTCGCTGGTCCCGAACGGCGACGGCGTCCCTGCCTTCTCAGCACGCTGGTGCTGCGCATGCGCGGCCCGCTCCGCCAGCACCCGGGCCAGCTCTGGCGGCGGGTCACCCGCCTGCCGCAACGCGGCGAATTCCGCAGCAAATCGCCACGCCGCCCCCTCGATGCTCGGCGGCAGGGCATCCTTTTGGCCGCAGGCCGCCGAGAACACCCCGACCGCGTCGTCGATCAGCCGGTCCTCGACCGGCGAATACGGGCCAGGGGCCAGTCCGGCCAGTTCGCCGATCAGCAGCTCCCGTATCCGGGCCCGCTGCGGATGCGCCAAGGTCCGCAGCACCAGACGCGGCACGATCCGGGCCCGTTCCGCCTGGCGAACCCGTTCTTGCCAGGCCGCCAGCTCATCCTCCAGCTCATCCTCGAATTCATGTCCCTGTTCCTGCAGCGTGCGGATCCGGTCGGCGTCCCGCACCAGCTCCCTCGACGCACGCTGCGCAGCATCGATGTCGTCCTTCTCCACCGCCGACCGGGCACCATCGCCGCGCGCCTCTGCCTCCGACCGCAGCGCCTCGTGATACGCGATCCGATCCAGCAGAGCCTGCCGCAGCCGCATCTGCAACAGCATGGCCTGCCCCTTCAGCTCGACAGGCGTGCCCAGCGCGTCAGACGCTTTCGCTCGCAGGGGCGCGGCTGGGACCACCGTGCCCGGCAGCAGGTTCCGTGCTGTCCCGTCCAGATACAATCGCCACATCGGGAACAGTTCATGGAACATCCGCAGCGTCGAAGCCGGCGCGAACGGCAGCGCCACCTCCCATGCCTCCCGCATCTCGACCAGCTCCGGCTTGGACCACCATGCCTCGAACCGGTCCGCACGCTGGGCATCGTCGTCTTCGCCGTAGGTCAGCAGCCAATTGTCCGCCTCGACAGCGTGCAACGAGATCAACATCCCGGCGGACTTCGACGCCGCGTCCGAACCCAGCGCGGCCCGCACCACCTCCGTGGCGGCCTGCCACGCCTCCGTCTCCGCCGACGCGAGACCGATGTCGTGCGATGACAGCTCGTACGCTTCGGTCCACCGAGACGCGAACGCCCGGTCCAGCGCAACGCTCGCCGGGAAATCCGCTTCCCGTCCCAGCGCCGAAAACTCCTCCCACATCCGGCCGGCCAGCTGCCTGGCCTCCGCCGGATCCGCCAGCCGCTCCGGGTAGCGCGCCGCGACCACGCTCATCAGGTCCGCCAGCAGTCGCGCCTCCCCCGCCGAGAACACGTCCGCGCTGTCCGCCGGAACCATGCCCGGCAACATGATGTCGGTCATCCGAGCCAGCTCCTGCCCGCTCATCGGCGACACCGACTCCGCGACCCGCGCCAGGTCCAGCCGCCACACCGACCAGTCCCGCATCGCCGCCGCCGCGTTCTCCGACGCCCGCGGCGGTGCCTGCCCGCTCCGGACGCGCTCGACATCGACCTCCTCTTGCAGCTCAGCACGCAACCCCGCCAGGACCGAACCGCCCCAGATCCGCTCGAACTCCGCCCGTCCTTCCCCCTCTCCCAGCGGCGCCCCCGCCCACTCGCGCAACGCTTCCGCATGCGCCGTCATCACGCGCCCGGCCAGCTCGGACCGGCCCCCCTCAGCCAACGGCCCGAACAATGACCGCACCAGAGCCTCCTCCGGCAGCAGCCCCTCCTCCTCCGAAGACTCCGAAGCCAGCGTTCCGTCATCGGACGGCGACCTCGGAATCGGACTTTCGTCCTCAGAAGGCCCCGCTGCGCCCGCTTCTCGCTTCCCCCCGCCGCCACCGGCCACCCGGTCGTCGCCGAGCGTGACGCCGTCCTCGTCCTCGAACGACATCCCGTCGTCCGGCGGACCCGGCAACCGCACAGCGGACCCGGCCAGCCCGCCGTCCGGGCGGGTCTCCAGCACCGGACCACGCGGCTGCGACCGCCATCCCCGCGGCCCCAGCTTCAGCAACCCGCTCACCCCCGCCACCCGTTCCCCGCCACCCGGGCCGTCAGCGAACCTCTGCAGGCGCGCCAGCAACGGCTCCTCGCCCTGCACCGCCCCGCACATCGCCAGCAACACCAACGGCCGCGTCCCCTGCGCCGCCAGGCTCATCGTGTCCGCCGCGTCCTTCAACGCGAACACGCCTTGCTCCCGCACATCGACCGACACCGGCGCACCGCTCGAGACATCCGTCACCGCATAACCCGTCGCCGAGCCCCACACATCGGTAAACGGATGCAGCGCCACCGTGAAATCAGCGCCCCCCGGCACGAACCGCCGGAACCACTCCGCCGCCTTCTGTGCCCTGCCCGACACCACCTCCTGCCACGCAGGGAAGAACACTCCCCGCACCACCCCCGCACCGTCTGTCAAATCCACCTTCACCACCCGCACCACCCCCGCCCCGTCCACCTCCGTCTCCACCGTCTGCGCACCACGCCACTCCCGCCCCGCCAGCAGCTCCGCCAACCCGTGCACGCCAGGCTCGTCCGCTGGCTCGTCCCCCAGCCGGCCCGGCTCCGCCAACGGATCACCCGGCATATCCCACTGATCCCACTCGAACCCGTCAGCCCCGTAGAGATCCTCCGTACCAGCCAGAAACTCGTCGACCGGGAGCTCGTCAGCCAGGAACTCCTCGTACGACACCCGGTCGGCCGGTCCGAACAACTCCGCCGACGAATCCGCGCCTGTCCCGTGCACGACATCCCAGTCCAGCTCCTGGCCCTCCCAGTACGGCGCCAGCGCTGGGGCGTCTGTCCCCGACATCCCTACATCGCGGTCCTCTTCCGCCATCCCACCGCCGGCAGCCAGACCAGCGCGCAGCAACTCCTCGAACTCCGCGTCGTCCAAGGCGAGCGGCTGCTCGTCCGGCGCTTCCGGCGAGCCAGGCGCGTCCGGGGCCGTCTCCGGAGAGCCAGGCGCGTCCGGGGCCGCCTCCGGGCTACCGGGCACGTCCGGGGATACCACCAGCATCCGTGCGGACCCCGGTCCCTCGAAGACGGTCGTAGCGAACCGCACGTGATCCCGCATGACAGTGGCCACCGGCACCCGCACACTCGACGGCACCCGTCGCCCGAACTCCCGATACGCCTCCCGGACCTCCTCCTCGACCACCCTCAGCACCGCGATCCGGCGCCGCGAGGTCGCCCAGTTCGCCGCCGCCCCTGCCTTCTGCTCGAGCACCAAACGGTCCATCTGGCCGTCCCGGTAGAGCCGGCGTGCGAACCCCGACGCCATCCGCCGCACCCGGAACAGCTCGAACGGCGTCAGCTCGGACCGGATGCCGGCGCCGTACCCCGTGTACAGCGGGGTTTCCCGCAACTCCGCCAGGTCCGCGTGTGTCAGCCCGGACGCCGCGAAGGTCGCGATCCGGAACGACGCCGCCTCGACGTCGTTATCGATATTGGTCTCGCTCGTCCTCCGGCTCTGCCGCCAGCCTCGCGTGATCCCCAGCCCGAGATCAGCCAGCGTCACCGCAGGACGGCCCAGTCCCGCCCGGATCTCCCTCAGCAGCCGCCCGGCCTCGTCCATAAGAATGCCCTCGACCTCCGCGAACAACCGGGCCCCGTCCGCGGCTGTCCCGCCCCGCTGGTCAACATGCAACCGCGTCTGCGGAAATTCCTTCTCTTGCAACGCGAACTCCTTCATCCGCGCCGCCCACCGCACAGCGAACGCCCGCACCCTCGCCACCGTGTCCTCGCCCAACCACGGGCCACCGTCTTCCCGATAACGCACTTCGAACTCCCCCGCCAGCCGATCGGCCGCCGGATCCAACCCCGCCGCCTTCGCACCCGGCAGACCGCGCCGGACCACCTTCGGAAGACCAGGCCGCCGCCCGCCCAGCAAATCCTTCGGCGCCAACCCGGCGAAGAACCCCTCCACCACCCTCGCCGGCGTTCCTTCCCGCAGTGGGATATCCGCCAGGACTCCAGTCCGCCCCACGCCCGGGACAACCTCAAACTGGATGTGCACCTCGGGCAGCATGTCCTCGACCGAGGGCAGCCAGCTCGCGGACCGGTCCGGCCCGAGGTCGCCGCGCGCCGCCTTCACCCTCGCGGCCGACAGCACCCGCTCCGCGCTCCACCGCATTTGCCCGAGCACCTCGTTACGGAAATGCGCCTCCACCTCCGCCTCACGTGCTGCCGGGAACGGCTCGCCGCGGGTGATCGTCACCTTGACCGGCGACATCCGCGCGTCTCCGGTTTCCGAGAGCGCCGCCAGCCCCTCCACCGCCGCGCCCTCTCCGCGCCGCAGCAACCGTACCCAGGCAAACGCCGACATCCGGATCTGTGTCCCCGGAGCCCGTCCCAATGGCACCGACGTCGTCGTCCGCCGAGCCGCGAGCAACTCCCGTGGAGCCTCCCCGACTTCCAGCGCCATTTGCGACGGCCCGTCGTCCTGCGGCACCCGTCGCAAATCCACCCAGAGCCCCAGGCCCGCCACGCTCAGCCTCGGATGTCCTTTCCGCACCAACGCCGCATCGATCATCCCCTCCACCCAGCCCCGCCACCGCAGGTCCGCATTCAGCAGGACTCCGTTGGCGGCGTAGCACACCACACTCACCAGCGGCAGCTCCCGCTGCTCCTGCTCCCGCTCGATCAGCTCGTCCGCCAGCGCGTCGATCGCCGCCGCCAGCTCCTCGTTGTCGGCCACCGACTTCATCCCCGACTTGATCGGCTGAGCCGTTGCCCGCCACACCTCTTGCCACACCACTTCCGGCTCGGCCATCGCCGCCGCGTGTGCGGCGATGGCTACCGGGTCCCTGGCCACCGCTGCCGCGTTCCGAGCCGCCGCGCCCGGCTCCTCGGACGGGAAAGACTTCAAAACCGCCTTGGCCGGCTCCGTGTCGCTCCGGCCCGCAATTGCACCCGCCTCCGCCAGAGCCGTATCCGTCAGGCCGGCGTCGCGCGCTGCGCCGAAGAACGCCTCGACCGCCCGCTCCCGGTCCGCGGCCGGCGCGGCATCGCTCGAGCCAGGCACCTCAGCGAACTCCGCGTGCATCTCGGCCTTCGACCAGTGGTGCACGAATTTCGTCTCGATCTCGGAAACGAAATCGTCCAGCGAGGGCAACCTGTCCGCCGAGAGCCACGACGGATCCCTCTCGGCCCGCGCCCGCGCCGCCGCCAGCGCCCGCGCCGCGCCCATCCGCACCTGCGCACCTGCCAGTGCGATCAGCGCCGCCCGCTTCTTGTCGGTCAAGTCGTAATTCCGGATCACCGTCACCGTCAGCGCCGGCATCCGAGCCTCCTCGGCATCGCCGGCCGCAAACGCCTCCAGGGTCTCCGCCCCCGCCCCCTCTGACCGCCAGAACACCCGCCCCAGCGACAGCCCCCGGACCTCCATCGACGTCGAGGACAAGACCTCCAGTATCACCGGCGACGCCACCCGGAGGCCCGCGACCGGTTTTGCCGACCCCGTCTCCGCTTCCAGCACCAGCCGTGCCGGACCCGGGTGGTCCTTGCCCTCCGCCTTCGCCAACTCGATCACCAGCCCGGCCGCCGCAGCCGACAGTCCCGGCGACCGTTCCGCCAGCGCCTGGTCCACCAACTCGGTCAGCACTGTCCGCCAATCGGCCGGCATGGAGTGATGCAGCTGGGTCGCCGGGCCGTAGAACACCGCACGCACCACCGGCGCTTCCAGTCCCTTCCCACGTGCGTCGACCACTAGATCCGCGATCCGGCCCGCCGCCGTCCGCAAGCTCGCGATGGCCGTGTCCGCAACCCGTACCGCCTGGTACTTGACCTCGCCTTCCCACAAACCGGAACCCGCGCCGGTCCGGTCCGCAGACGGTCCCTGGTCCGCGGGCGAGCTGTCCAGCAAGCTCATGCCAGCCATCCCGGCGAAGAATTCCTCCAGCGCCCTCGCCTCGGCATCCGGATCGGCCTCGCCCGGCGGGTCGTTCCGGGAGAGCGCCACCGTCACCCGTTCGTCCGGCACGGCCCTGCCGGCGGCCCGGGCCTTCCTCGTGGCCCTGACCGAGAGCCGCACAGACGGCATCATCTCGTCCACGGTCGGCAGCTGGTCCGCCGACAACCCGCCTGGCAACCCGCGCCCCTCCCGCGCCGCCGCCAGCACCCTCTCCAGCCCCCACCGCACCTTCGCCCCCAGCTGGCCCTCCATCTGCGCTTTCGCCTCGGCCGTCAGCCCGTTGGAGCGCATCGCGACCGCCGACACCTCCCCCAGCCGCGGATCACCCCCCGAGGCCAACACGGCCAACGCCTCATACCCGGCCCCCTCCACCGCCCGCACCAACCGCGCCCAGGACGACGACCACACTCTCTGGACCCGGGCCTCCGGATTCAGCTCCATCACCACCGACGACGCAGCCCGCAGCCGGTCGATCGGCTCCCCCGGATTGCCGTCCACCAGCAATTCCACCCACGGCGACTGGACATTCCCGCTCGCACGGCGCACCAGATCGACCACCAGCCCCAGCCCGGCCACCGTCAACGCCGAACCCTTCGTCTCCAGCGCCGCATCGATCCTTCCCGCGAAAAACTCCTGCCACGCCTCGTGGATGCCGCCGGTGAGACTCGACGCCTTGCCGTGGAACGCCGCGCGCACCGGCGGAGACGCCAACCCGTCCCGGTCGCTTTCGATCAACCGGACGGCCAGCGCGTCGATAGCCGCTGCCAACGCGGCATCGCCCGCCACTGTGTTCGGACCCGCCTTGCCCGGCTTCGCGTCGGCCCGCCACACCTGCCGAAACTCGATCGCACTCGCCTCGGCGGCCGCAGGCTCAGCCGCGCCGCCGCTGGAACTCGCAGGCTCAGCTGTGCCGGCGCCGCCACCCTCCGGTCCGGCCGCCACGCCGCTGCGCGTCCGCTTGTGCGCACCTGCCGCGGAACGCCCCACCGCGCCGGCGTCTCGCTTCGACCCGGCTCCCGTCCGCGACGAGCCCTCCCCGCCGTTGTCACCCGACCGGACGCTGCCCCTCGCCTTTCTCGTTCTCGAGCCCCGCGCACGGTCGCCGAGCACGACACCGCCAGGAGTCGGGGTCCCGTCCTCGGCCAGATCCCGGACCCGCCCGTCCGGCAACAGCTCCGCCCGGGGGCCTGCCCCGCGCAGCCCGACCGGTCCGCGGTAGCCCAACTCGCGCACCTTCGATTCCAGAACGCCGATCTCCGGCCGTGCCCACCGCGGGCACGTCACCAGCACCACACCCGCCTGCGCCCCCTGCGCCGCCAGCACGCCCAGCCCGGCGAACAGCCTCCCCAGCGCCGCGTTGTCCAGCACCACCACACGGCCTTTGGCCTTGACCCGGTAGCCCGCCTCGCCGCGGTGCGCCACCACGGAATACCGGTCCTCGCCCGGATCCGGAACGTAGCGCCGCATCACTTTTTCTTCATCGCCGTCGAGCGGGAAAGCCATCCCGAACGATCCCCCGCCAGAACCGAGCGGAACCCAGTCCACGTCGCTCACCCGGATGTCGTCCACCAGCAGGTCGTTCATCGCGACCAGGTCCGCGTCGCCCGAACTCCCCACCCGGCGAGCGGCGACAGCGTCCGCGAACAACGCGTCCAGCGCCCGCTGCGCGGTATCCCTCGACTCGGGAGCAACGCCCGGCACCTGCGCCGCGACCTCCTCCGGGTCCTCGATCCGCACCGGCGCAAACCGGGCCACCAGCGAACTCCCGCCCGAACCTTCTTGCGAGGCAACAAAAGCGAGCGCATCCAGATACGCCTGGTGCGCCGGCGCCAACCGCACCAGCTCTTCCGCCGACGCCACCTCCGGAGGCCGCACCCACTCCACGACCTCGCGCCGCCACCGCTCCTGCTCCGCTACCGGCAGCGCCCGCAACGCCGACGCGAGCCACCCCACCACCCGCGGCTCCGGAGTCCCCTCCAAATACCAATCCGCACCAGCCGCCACCACGTCCACCCACAACCGCGCCAGCATCTCCTCAGCGGCCGCCTCGCCCGACACCCGGCCAGCCTCCGCCACCCGGTCCACCAACCCCGCGTACAACCGAGCCGACAACCCCGCCGCCGGATCGCCCTCCGCCAACGGCCGCACCGACAACAGCTGCCTTGCCCGCGCCCGCCACACCGACGCCTCCCGCGGATGCCCGTTCAACGACTCCCGCACCACCCCGAACTGCCACAACCACGCCCCGGAACCCCCCGGATGAACCGGGACCGCCGCCGAACCCTCCTCAGGCGCGTTGTCGATCGCCGTCTCGAACAACCCGGCCAACGCCCGCTGAGCGGCATCGCGCGACTGCGGATCCGTCGCCGGGACCTGCGAAACGACCGCTTCGGGATCGGCGATCCACGCCGGCACAAACGCCGCCACCTGCGCATGGACCTGCCGATAGCGGTCCTGCGACGCAATGAACGCCAACGCGTCCAAATACACCTGATGCGCCGGCTCCAACCGCCACAACTCCTCCCGCGACGCCGTCACCGGCGGCACCACCCGCCCCAACACCCGATACCGCCAGAACAAAGCATCCCCGGCCGACATCCCCCGCAACGCCCGCGCGAACCAGCCCACCACCCGCGGCTCATGCACCGACAACACACCCGCGTCCAACGCATCCAACGACAACCGCGCCAACGCCTCCTCCGCCCCCTTCACCCCTCCCGACCGCCCCGCCTCCCCCACCAGCTCCACCGCCCACCCGTGCCAGTCCGCCGCCCGCCGCGCCCGCCGAGCATTGGCGAACTCCAGCGGCCACCACTGCAGCATCGCCCGCGCCCGCGACCGCCACACCGCCCCCGCTGGGTCTCGTTCCAGCGATCGGGTCGCTGCCCGCGCCCGATCCGCCAGCGTGCCCGTCGAAATCTCGGCAGCGGACTCCTGATAGCCCGGAGCCAGCGCGTGATACGCGGCCAAATATTCAGGAAGGCCATCGCGCTGAGGAGCCAGATACCGCTCGAACTCCGCCGCCGTGCCGCTGCCCGCCCGATGATCCATGAGCCGGACCGCGTCCGTCAGGAGGCGCCTGACCGTGTCGTTGATCAAGCGTTCCATCCCGCTCATGTCGAAGCGGATCTGGTCTCGCTGGGCCACCAGCGGCAGCAGCGCCCTTGCCATCACGTCCCAAGCGCGGGCCTCCAGCGGCGGAGCGAGGCTCACCTGCGCGCTGGTCGTGCCGAGCAGCTCCAGCGCTTTCTCCGTCAGCCTGCGTCGCTCGGCGATGGAATACCGTCCCGATTGGCCCGCCCAGACGCCGGTTTCGGCCTGCCATCGCAGTTCGACCTGACCGACCCTGACCGGATCGGTCAGGTCGAGGTCGCGGAAACCGGTGCCCGGCAGCCCTGGCATGCTGTTCAGCAGAAGGTCGATCCGGAAGTTGATCTGGGCGGTGATCCGCTCCTCGGATTTCCGTGCGTCCATTCGCTGGCCGATGGCGGGTGCCAGCGCTTTCATCATGGTCGAAAGCAGCTTCACCCGGTCTTCGCCGGCCAGCCCGACCGGCAGCCGGCTTTCGCCCTGCTTTCCCACTGCCCACACCAGCTCCGGCTGCCGATAGGGATCCAGCCGCCGCACCCGCACCGGCACGAGCGTGCCGTCCGCCAGCCGCCACGCCGCACCCGGCGTCGGATCGCCCGCCTCGTCCCACGCGGATCCGGGCGGCACGGCACTGCTGGCGAGCAACGGCTCCGCAGCCAACAGCAGATCCTGCGCCTCCGCCAGAACCCGATCGCGTTTCTCCTCGGCCATGCCAGCGAGTTCCTGGGTACCCGACTTGACGTAGCGCCTCCATCGCCTCTGGTACCACTCGAAGTAGTCCTGCCGGTCCCGGGTGATCGCGTCGAGTGCCACGCTCTGCCACCGCGACACGGCCACTGACTCGGGCACGTTCCATCCCTCGCCGTCGGGCGCGGGCACCGGCCCGTTCCGCGTCCAGGTTCGCGCCCGTTCCGCTGCCTCGCGCAGTGGCTCGACCGCGTGCCAAGCGTCGCGCCAATTACGCCGGGAGAGCTCTGCGGCGAGGAGCGTGACCAGTTCCGCGTACATGAGCCGCTGCACTGCCGCATCCGGTCCCACCCCGGCGACCGTGTCCGGCATCTCGCCCAGCAGGACCACCGCAGCACGACGGAGGCTCTCGATCTGCTCCGGACTTTGGGACTCGGCGGACGGCTCGCTCGTCGACCGCGACGACATCGCGCGCCGCTCCGCCCAGAACTCCCGCATGAGATCCTGTAACGGACCATCCGCATCACGAACCGCGGTGAACGCACGGCGCAGCGCGCGTGCCTCCTCCTCGATCGGAAGGACGGTCATCGCCGCGACTACTCCGGACACTACCGTGTCCCACAACGAGGGCGCGCGAACCCGCGCCTCCACCGCACCTTCAAGTTCACTCAGCAGCAGTTCGTTCGCCAGGTAGCGCAGCTCGTCCACATATCCGGTGCCCGCTCTCTCCTCGATCCGCGCCAATGCCACACCGATGTCCGCACGGTCCAGGCCGAGATCCCGCAGCACGGCGGACTCCGTCACCTGCGCCTGGCCGGCCAGCCGGCCCTGCTCGTCGGGGCTGCCCAGCCCGTCCAGCCGGCTCAGCGCGTCCGGAAGGCCCAGCCGTGCGGCCTCAGCCCAGACCGCTTCCTCGTAGTTCGCCGCCACCGCCGCCGTCACCCGGTCCCACAACGACTCCTGCACCCGCGGCGCCGGACCCCGATCGGCCGCCGGCACGGGACGCTCGCCCAGCACCGACCGGGCGACGTCCATCCCGGCCCCGTCGTGGTCGCGCAGATACTCGTCGCCGCGTTCCAGCGCGTCCTGCGGCATTCCCTCGAATTCGGCTTCCGACGGCAGCGACCCGGCGTCGCTGCCCGGGCTGGACGGTCTCGGACTGGCGGGCCCGGCGCTGTGTCCCGGACCGGAGCCGGGACCGCTGACGGAACCGGAGACGGTGCGGGCATCGTCCGAGCTGCCGGAACCAGCCAAGCTGTCGGAGCCATCCGAACTGTCGGAGTCGTCGTCATCCGATTCTCCCTCACCGAGGACCCAGAGCGTATCCACCTCGCCGAGGTCCCAGATCGTGGTTTCCCAGCGGTAAGAGTCGTTGAAGTCCGCCAAATGCCGGTCCATGTCCGGGTCCAGCGCGGAAATCGCCCGCACCGGGGGCGGGTCGAACCTGCCGTGGCGGAGCTGCTCGATGGCGCGGGAGAATTGCGCGATCGCGTCGTCGAGCCGCGTCGAGGACAGGTAGTGCGTCGCCCGGTAGCCCGCCAGCAGGGACGCACCCGGGTTCAGCCCGCCTCCGGCCAGCCGCTGTCCGATCCGCTTCCACGATTCGAGCTGATCCGTGCTGTGCGACGTCCCCGGCTCCGCCGAGGACGTCGCCTCGAGCGCGGCCTCCGCCTCGTTCAGCGTCCCGGGCTGTTCGGCGAGAACGGTGAGCAGCCAGTCCGCCGCAGCCGGATCGTCCAACCGCCCGGCCAGCCAGTACCGCCACGGCGCCATGAGCCGGGAAAAACCTGGATCGCCCAGAATCTGCTTGCCCTCGGCGAGCCATCGCGCCCGCTGCTCTGGGCTCGGCTCGGGGCCGTCCTCCGCCTGCCCCTTCTTCGCCAAGTCCGCACCGGGGTACACCGCCGCGACCAGATCCGCCGGCCACAGCTTCTTCCGCGCCAGCTCGACCTGTTTCTCGAACTCGGCACCGTCGCTGGACGGCCCGCCGACACGGGCCAGCCACTCCGCTGCGGCCCTGGTGGTCCGCACCTCGGTCGCCACCTGCTCCAAAGATGCGGCATCCGTTCCCTTCCGGACCGCATCGCCCAGCATCCGGCCCGCCAGCCGGTGCGCCGCACGTTCCAGCTGCCATCCGCCGGGCTGGGCATTCCGGCCAGCCGATACCCAGTCGCGCGCCGCAGCCTCGGCGCGTTCCCGCACGGTCGCCACCGCGGCGTCGTGCCTGCCCACGACCAACGCCAGCTCCTCCAGATGCCGCAGTTCCTCGCCACGGCGATCCTCGAATGTCTGCTTCCCCAGCAGCTGAACGCCCCGCTCGATCCAGCGCCGGCGCACCATCTCCTCGGTCACCCCGGTTCCCGGCGCGGGCGGGCGGGTGCCGAATCGATCCCGGAACACGGCCGCGAACCGCCTGCGGAACCTTCGCACCCGCAGGTCGCCGGCCGTCTCGAACGCCCCAGCCGCCGACAGCTTCTCGAACTGGATAGCCAGCCGCTTCGCCCACTGGGCCAAGTCCCGGCTCCACTCCCACCCAGGCCGCTCGTCCAGCTGCCAGGTCGCTGCGGCGACCGCTTCGACCAGCTCCTCGTAGAGCGCGCGCGCTCTACCCTGGACGGCAGTCTCAGGCCCTTCCCCGAGCACGCCGAGCAACGGGCGCAGCGCCAGCGCCGCATCCCGCCGCCACTGCGCCGCCGCCTCAGGCGCCTCTGCCCGCGCTGACTCGATCACCTCGCGCCATTTCCAGCGGCTCGTCTCGATCGCCAGCGGGGTGGCTGCAAGTTCCGGACCCAGTACCGTACCCGCCACCGCGCGCAGCTCCGTCAGCCGCGAGCGGGCCCATGTCCGCTCCAGAAAGTACGCTCGCGCCCACCCGCCGTACCCCGATCTCCGGGCTTCCGCGAACTGATACATATGCACCAGCAGAACCGTTTCCGCGAATGCCTGCGACACGCCTTGAAGACCCTCAATGGACCCGAATACAGTCTGGGCGGCCCGCAGCTGCCCGTCGATCTGCTCGGCAGACAATGTGCCGAGCCAGATCTGCATCCGGGAGATCTCGCCGGCGACGCGCGCCTGCACCCGCTCGATCCGGTCCTCATCGTCTGCGGTCAGGGCTGGCCGGTTCTTCGGTGGTTCCTCCGGGAGGAAGTCCCCGCTGACCGGGAACGGCGACGGAAGCCCCGTCCTCCCGGCCATCTGATGCAGGCCGCGCGCGGTTTGCTCCATCAGCCTTCTGGCCACCTGGTGCGGAACGTCTCCGGTCCGTCGCAACGCCGCGAACCGCTCGACGAAGTTCTGCACCGCCTCCGTGGTTTCCGCGGGTGTGAAGATCTCCTGCTGTTCGGCCGCCGCGAGCACACCGGCAACCTCGTCCAGAAGCCGCTCCTCAGCCGGCGAGTAGGAGCCGTGCGTGTACCCGGCCAGTTCGCCGATCAACCGGTTCCGCAACAGTGCCCACGACGGATGCGAGAGCATCGGCAGCACTAGGCGGGGAACCACCCGAGCCTGATCGGCCTGAACTGTCTGCTTCTCCCAAGCCGCCAACTCAGCCCTGACATCGCGCAGCCGTGCCAGCTGTGCGCTGAGCTCAAAGCTCGCGCGCATCAGTGCCAGCTTCCTGAGGCGCAACGTCTCGATTTCGATGTTCTCCGCCGCTACCCGGTCAGTTCGGCCGCTGGCCTGAGCCGCCGCGTGCACCGCCAGGTGATACGCCAGCCGGTCGATTAACGACCGTCGCAATCGCATCTGCTGCACCGCTGGCGACCCTGCTATCGGAGCCGGGCGGGCCATCTCGTGCGCGGCCCGCGCCAGCCACCGCGCTTGTTCCGCCGTCACCGGAGGCGCGGCCTCGAACGTCTCGGCCAGCAAGGACTGCCAATCCGGGAAAACCTCGTGGAACACCCGCAGCACCGGGACCGGCGCGAACGGCAGCGCCACTGCCCAGGCCGCCCGCATTTCGACCAGGAACGGCTTGTCCCACCAATGCTCGAAACCGTCCTCCCGGGCGGTATCGTCCCCGTAGGTCAACAGCCAATCGTCTGCCTCGACGCCGTGCATCGCGGTGACCATCCGCGCGGACAACGACGCTCCCGACGCGCCGAGCACCGCCCCGATTGTCGTCAGGACGGCATCCCACGTCCGCGGATCCGCCGACGCCCGGGTGATGTCGTCTGATGCCAGCGAATACGCTTCCGCCCACCGGGAAGCGAGCGCCCGGTCCAGGGCAAGACTCGCCGGGAAGTCCACCTCCCGGCCCAGCGCGGTAAACTCCTGCCACATCCTGTCGGCCAGCTGCCGTGCCGCCGGATCCGTCTGCCATTGCGGATATCGCGCCGCGACGACGCTCATCAGATCGGTCAGCAGCCGCGCGCCCTCCGCGGAACAAGCGGTCGCGCTGTCCGCCAGCACGACGCCCGGCAGCAACACGGCCGCCATCCGGCTGAGTTCTTGCTCGTCCATCCGCGACGGCGCCGCCGAGGCCCGTGCCAGCTCCAGCCGCCAGGCGGACCAGTCCCGCATCGCCGCCAGCGCATCGGCCGACGCGGCCGGCGGCGTCTCGCCGGCCTGGTGCCGGGCCTCGTCGAGTTGCCGCTGCAGTTCGGCCCGCAATGCCACCAGCTCCGGAGCCGTCCAAACCCGCTCGAACTCCGCCCGGACCTCCGTCGTCCCCAGCGGGGCAGCCGTCCATTCGCGCAGCGCGGCCGCGTGCGCGGCCAGCACTCGCCCGGTCAGCTCCGCGTGGTCCCCGCCGGCCCTGTCGGCCGACTGTTCGAACAGATCCTCGACCAGCAGCTCCTCCGGCCGCTGGGGTGCACGATCCGGCGAGGCGGCGTGAGCATCGACGAGGCTCACGGGTTCGGACCCGGTTTGGTCCTCGGACCCGGTTACCATGCTTCCCGGGGTCGGGACGTCGTCATCCGCCAGCTCTCGCACCCGGCCGTCCCGGTTGATCTCCACCCGGGGAAGCGTCGGGAACTCGATCGAACCCGGATACCCGAACGCCCGCAACAACGCGAACAACCGCCGGAACCGCTCGTCCCCGTCGACCGTCCCTCGCCGACAGCTGAGCACCACGAGACGCAAAGGCCAATGCCACGTCCCGTCAGGCCGCCGCCCCAGCATCACCATCAACCGCGCCTGCGCGAACTCGTCCACCTCTACCACGCCCCCGCTCCACGGGGCAGGGAACCCGCCCTCCTCCAGGTGCACCACCCACGCATGCACGCCAGCCCCGCCCGCGCCGTTCCCGTACGCATCCCGCAACACCGACTCCTCACCAGCCGAAGTCGGGAACCCCGTCCCCCGCCGCGCCGGCCCCTGCATCAGCGGCATTGCCGACACTGCCCCGAACGTCACCCCCTCGACCATCAGGTCGCCGGGCAGCACTGTGCCCGGCAGCCGGATCCGATCCGCCGGATCCAGCGCGATCTCCCGGAAGAACTCATTGTCGACCAAGAGCTCGCCAGTCAACCAGTTCGTCACAGTCTCCGTCGGAGCGGCGTGGACCGTCCCCGGGCGAAGCAGCCGTTCCCAGCTCAGCTTGAACAGGTATGCCGACGACCTGCCGACGTGCGGGTCCGGTGCGTCGGCAAAGCAGTGGATCAGCAGATTCTGCGTCTGCGGCCCTGGTGCGGCGTCCAGAAAAATGTCGCTGAGGAACACGGCCTGCGCCAGCAGAGTCCCGTCAGGGTCTGCGACGTCGCCCAGCAGGTACGGCACGCCGGTTTCCATCGTCGTGCAGAACAACCCAGGGAAGCCGTGGCCGAGGAGCAGCCACGGGTCCCGTCCCCACCCGGCCGGGACCTTCCCGAGTCGTTTCTTGACCGTGTTGCCTCCCGTGCCCTGGACCTCGACGTAACGGGAATAGCGGTCCTGCATCGGGCCGGCGAACACTCGGCCGAACCGAGAGCGCTCGATAGTCTGCAGCAGGTCCAGTGGGAAGAACTGCCCGACTGCGCGGCCCTGCCGCTCGAGCGCATAGGAGATGAACGCGGTTGGCTCTTCCGCGGGAACCCAGTCGAATCCGGTCGCACCCAACGCGCTGTTGGGCAGCAGGACCGCGCCGCGCGTCGCGTAGACGTTGCGGGAGTAGCCGCCCGAAGCCAGTTCCCGCGCGAACTCGCCCAGCTCGTCCAGCGACGCGTCCCCGCCGAGCGTGACCACGAGCAGCCCGACGTTCCTCGCCCTTCCCGCCATCCGCCGCAAGTCCTTGTCCTGTCTCAGCGCTCTGGCCACCAATTCCGACAGCGATCCGCGGTCCACGGTCTTGTCGCTCCGGAGGACGCGATACTTCCCATTCGGTTCGCGCCAGACCGCCAAGACGACCGGAAGAGGCCCCACGTCGAACGGAGTCGGGGCGACCGTCCCGTCCGGCTTCGTGTACCGGCGCAACGACGCCGGGGTCGTGGACGAGAACCACGTGCTGAAAACCGCAGCCGGCACCGCCGCGCCCGGGCCTGGATCGACGAGCATTCCTCGCAGAGACGGATCTCCGCCCGTCAGGCTCGCCACCACCAGTGCGCCTGCGTGCATCCCCGGCAGCCGGACGATCGCCGACCCCTGCGCCAGCACCGGCGCCCCGCCTGCCATCCGCCACTCGCGGGTCATCGCGAACACCTCCGGGAAATGTCCGGACCGCTGCAATTGCCCGACAAGATCCTGCCCGAACTGACCCGCTTTCGGCCGCGCCCCCGCTGCGGCCGACCACAGCACCAACGGACGCCCCAGCCGGATCGCCGCCAGCACCTGCGCCGTCGCTACCAGCAGATTCGCGACTTCGGCCCCGCTCAGCTCTGCGTGCCGGCCAGCGGGGACCTGCGACCCCGGTGCCAGCCAGGCTTTGGCATGGGTCGCCGCGCCGTCCAGCACCACCACGAACGGGTCCACGACACCCGCCAGCCCGGCCCGCGCGAACCCGCCCGCCCGCACCGCGTCCCCGACCGCCCGGACATCCGCCGCCGACAATGCCGCCGACTCCAGCCCGAACACGTCCCGCGACACCGACACGGCAACATCCTTCGGCTGCAGCCCGATCTCCCGGAATTCCTCCCACGGCGCATGCCCGATCAGCCCGAGGTCGTCCCAGAACAACGGCAATCCGTCGAACAGGTGGACCTGCCACGGCCCGGTCAGCTTCTCCAGCTCCGCCAGGAACTCCCTGGACCGGTCCGGCACGACCCCCGCCGCGAGTGTCTTGCCGAGCACCACGATCAACGGCCCTCGCACGTCGGCGGCCGCCGCGCGCCGCATCACACCGGTGTCCGCGACGCCCCGGGCCATCTCGACCGGCTCGACCGTCGACGGCGCGCCCGCGGTCTCGTCGAACACGCTGAACGACCCGTCGTCGGCCAAGTGCAGCAACAGATGCACCGGCTGCGCCCGCCCGTCCTCCGTCCACGCCGCCCAGGCCGCGACCTCCAGCTCGCGCCGGTCCTGGTTGCCGACGCGATGCGGCCCCAGCCTCAGGTCGTACCGGGCGACCAGCCGCCGCGAGAACTTGACGGAAGCCTCCGCCATCCTCTTTGCATTTGCGCTGATCCCCGGTGCGGCCCCCGGAGGAACGATCAGCCCGTAATCCCGGCCGTCCGCAAGCAGCTCCTCGTATCGCTTGCCCGCCAATGCCGAGCCCAGCACAATGCTGCCCGGGCCGGGACTCTCTCCGTGAGAGAGCTCACGAATGGTCCCGTCGCTCCGCATCTCGACCCACGGCGTGTCCGGATGGGTGACCGGCCCGCGGTAGCCGAGCAGTTTCACGATCGCGGGCAGCCGCCGCATCCGACGTTTCGCGGCCGCCGTCCACAGCGGACACGTCAGCAGCACGAGCCCGCCCGGCCGCTGCCATGCCGGATCCGAGCACAACCCCAACGCGACGAACAGCCGAGCCTTGTCGTACTCGCCCAGCGTCCAGACCCGCCCCTTGGCCTTGACCAGGAACCCGTCCCGGGAATGCTCGAACAGGGTGTAATAGACATCGCGCCGCGGCGGAACGAACCGCCTCATCACCGAATCCTGCGCGGCGTTCACCGGGAACGCGGTCGCGTACGGACCGGCGGTATCGGCCAGCACGATCCGGTCCACGTCGCCGAACCGGATGCCGTCCACCAGGATGTCGGACAAGGCGACCGCACCCGCGACCGGCGGCCGGTCGGCCGGGTCGAGCTTCACCTCCGCGAACGATCCGCCTGAGGCCACTCCCCGGCGACCGACCGACGACAGTATGGCCTCCGTGTCCGCTCCGTAGACCCGGCCTCTGCTGACGTGCTTCTCCCATGCCTCCAACAGGCGGTATCCGGCCGAAACGCCGCCCGGCTTGGCGGCATTACCGAAGCACTGGCCCAGCACCAAGCCAATCCTGGGATCTGGCTGCGCGGACAGGAAAAGATCGCTGAGGAAGATCGCTTTCGCCGCCGCCGCACCGTCGTGCGGAACGTAGTCTCCGTACGTGTAGGGGTCACCCGTGCGCATCGTGAAGAAGAGCTCGCCGGGCAGGCCGTGCCCGTCGACCAGCCATGCGTCAGGGTCCCATGGCACGGGCACGTCGATCTTGACCAGATTCCCGGCGGCGTCGAAACGCCCCGTGGGCTGGGAGTAGTTCGCGTCCCCGGATTCCAGGGCCGTTTGCACAGCCGTCGAGTCCATCGCGGCCATCAGCGGGTATTGCGGGAAGAACTGGCCCCGGCTGGTGCCGTTCTTGTCGACGTGCGGATGGCTGATCAGTGCGTCGGACGACGGCATGGTCGGGTCGTCCTTAAGGAACCCCTCGGCGATCAGCAGCCCGGGTTTGCTCAAGTCGAGGCCCATCGCCGTATAGACAACTCGTGCGTACCCGCCCGCCTGGAGCGCCCGCACCACCGCGTGAGGGTCGATCAGCATCCGGCTCTGGCTGAGAACCAGCAGCGGCTTCCATACCTCGATTCCCGCCATCGTTCGCAGCGGACGATCGTCCCGGATCAGGCTCAGTACTGCTTCCGCCGGCCCCTCGATCGCTTCGCCGTCGCTGCGCACGGCGAGGTAGTTGCCGTTGGCCGCGCTCTGGAGCGCGATGATCACCGGTGTGTGGCTGAACGGAGTCTGTTCCGTGCTTCCGTCCGGCCGCCGGAAGCGTTTCAGCGATCGACCGGTCGCCTTGGCCATCCACTTCGCGAAGACCGCGGCGAACTGATCGTCGCCCTTGGCACGCACCAGGCGAGCCCGTACGATCTGATTCGGATCTTGGCTGGGAGGGCCCTCCAGCGACGAGACCCTGAGGTCGCCGGACCGCAGGCGCGACACCTGCTCGAGTGCCGAATCCCGTCCCAGGAGCAGCCCGCGCGCGTCTGCCCGGAACCCGCCGGTCGGTGCGTAGGCGTCCGGGAAATACCCTTCCGCGTGCAACGCACCCACCAGGTCGAATGCGAAACCGCCGAAGTCGACCCGTTCCGCGCTGCCGGGGGACAGCACGAGCAGCGGCCGGTACGACCGCACTGCCGCGACCACCGCCGCGACGAAAGCCGGATCCTCCAGCATCGGCTTGATGATGTGCCGTCCGCTGAGCTCGGCGACTTGGCCGGTGCCCCGCACTTCTGCCACCGCATGCGTGCTCGAACCGTCCAGCAGCAGGACCACCGGCGAACCACCCCCCGGCAGGTCGAATTTCCCGGCCGCCGACGCCTTCGCTACCTCGTGGAACGCGGCTGGCGTAACCGATCCACCGGCGAAGCCGAACACCAGGTCCTGTGACAGGTATTCCAAGTCCGCCAACCGGTACGGGCGCTCGACCAGCTCCGTCCCGGGTTTGACACCGAGCACTCCGTCGTGCCATCGCAGCACCGCCGGACCGAAATAGGGGACGTATTGCCACGGGCCGGTGAGCCGGCACAGCTCGGCCAGGAAAGCCGGAGTCGGGTCGATCGCGGAACCCGGATCCATCGGTGCGGTAAGCACGATGAGCGGCCGACGCACCGGGCTGAGCAGCGCACGCCGGATCATCGCGGTCCCGGCTACCAGGCGTGCCAGCACCTCGGGTGCGACCGAGCAATAGCCAGGGCCGTGCTTGTTCCCGATCACGTAACGGCCGTCGGCAGCTGCCGCCAAGAACAAAAGCAATGGGCGCGCCCGCCCGTCCTCGGTTCTGGCTGCCCAATCAGCAAAACGCCCAGCACGGTGATCCAGCAGGTCGGTGGGGACAGCCGGCTCGAACTCGGCGATCACGCGCTGCGAATACTGTGTAGACCGCGCCGCCGCCTTGACAGCCATTGCACGGACGGTCTTTTCGGCGACGAGGATGAGCCCGAAATCGGCACCATCGGCATCGGTAAGGTCGTCGAACTCCATGTCCTCCAGCCGAGGAACGACGACCCGCTGGAACTCGGACGGCACCCCGGGTGGTGTCTGCGGAATGCCTGTCACCGCGACTTCTTGATAGGGACCGGCACCCCGCAGCGCGGCGATGAATTCCCCAACAGCCTCGTTGATCTCCTCAGTGATCGCGGAGCCGACTACGACAAGAGCCACCGGCAGATCAGGGCGCGCGGCGATCTCCGACCGATAGCTCCGCATCCGCCATACACGTTCAGCCAGATCCCTGCCAGCCACGGCGAGACCGCTTGCGTCCGCTTTGACGAAGACGACGTACGGGTTCTCGATCAGACCCGGAATCAGTTTTGGCGCCATCGCCGCGCGCACCGCTCGCCAGCCGACGAAGTCCGCCAGGTCCGGAGTGACCGCTGCGCCCAGTGGCCCAGGCCCGAAGTCCAGGTTCAGCACCTGGTTCTCGGCATGGGCGAAGTTTCGCGCGGCCGGGAGCGACCTCGGCGAAGGTGCCAGCATCGCGCTCGCCTGGCTAGGCGGTCCGAGCACGATACTCCCCTTCGCGGGTGTCGCCCCGTCCGGCAGATCGCGCAGGGTGCCGTCGGGAAGCAGCTCGAGCCGCGGCGATTTCGGCGGTTCGAGGAGTCGGTCGTAGCCGCGCGCACGCAGGATCGCCGGCAGCCGCCGCATCCGCCGTGCGGCCGCTGGGCTCCACCACGGGCAGGTCAGCAAGGCGAGCCCCCGTGACCGCTGCGAAGCCTGGCTCGTGAACACGCCGAGCCCGATGAACAGCTTCGCGGCCGCGAAGCTGTCGAGGGTCACCACCCGGCCCTTCGCCTTCACTCGGAAGCCGCCAGTCCCGTGCTCCAGCATCAGCGAATAGGCGTCCTTCGAAACCGGATGCGAGTCCGGATCGAAGGCGGCCATCACCGACTTCGCATAGTCGTTCAACGGGAAACCGATCCCGAATTCGCCGCTGGAGCGGGTCAACGGGATCCAGTCGACGTCGGAAATCCGGATATCGTCGACGAGAAGGTCGGAAAGCGCGACCACGCCGGGCACCGCGAGCTTGTCCGCCGGATCCAGGCGTGCCTTCTCGAATGAACCACCGTCCAGGACAGTGGTGCTTCCGTCGTACGCCTGCCCGATTGCTGCCGTGGCACCGTACACCTCGTCCGGGCGAAGGCTCTGCCAAGTCCGGGCGAACTCGTACACGACCGACCGCGCTCCAGGTTCGGCAACGGCCGTCAGACACTGACCCAGCAGAATGCCGAACTCCGGACGAGGTGATGCCTGTAGGAAGGCGTCGCTCAAGAAGACGGCTTTCGCCGCCGCGCCGCCGTCAAGCGGAACGTAATCCCCGTAGACATAGGGATCTCCGGTACGCATCGAGAAATAGACCTCGCCCGGCGAGCCGTGTCCGTCGATCTTCCACACGTCGGGGTGCCAGGGAATCGGAATGTCTTCGGTTACCGGATTCCCATTCGCGTCGAAAACGCCTTTGCTACGGCTATAGTGCCGCAGCCCGGATTCCAGCCGTGCCCGCGCCGACTGGTAGTCGACGACTGCCTGCAGCGGATCCTTCGGCGCTATCAGGCCCACCGACTTGCCGTTGTGCATGACGTTCGACTCAGTCAGCAGTGCGTCGGAAGCCGGCATGATCCGGCTCGCCTGGTAGAACCCTTCCGCGCCCAAAATGCCCTGTCGCGTCAGGTCAAGCCCGTAGGCAGTGAACACTTGTCGCGCAAATCCGCCCGGGCTGAGCGCCCGCGCGACTGCCTTCGGATCCAGCGGCGCGCCGTCCAAGCTCAGCACGAGCAACGGCTTGTCGACGTCGGTGCCCGCGATCCCCCGCAGCACGCGGTCGTCCCGCAGACCCGACAGCACGTCCGCGAGCGACCCGGCCAGTTCCCGCCCGTCGCTGCGCATTGCGAGGCAACGGCCGTCGGCGGCGCGTCGAAGCGCAATGATCACGGGTGTCGCCCGGAACGGCGTCGTGCGTACGCTTCCGTCGGCACGACGGAACTTCGTCATCGACTGCGCAGTCGCCTGTGCCAGCCAGGCTTCAAGCTGGCCGACGGCGAACCGATCGTCTTTCGACCGGATGACACGCGCATGCACCACCTGGTTCGGGTCGCGGTGGGGCAGCCCTTCCAGCGCCGAGAGCGTGAAGTCTCCGGCGCGCGGCACCGAAACCAGTGCGAATGCCGAACCAGGTTCGAGAACCACCCGGCCACCGGCCATGCGGACCCCGCCGGTCGGTGCCGAGACGGGCTGGAAGAACCCTTTCGTGCGGAGAACACCGGCGAAGTCGAACCCGAAATCGCCGATGTTCACTCGTTCTGCGGCGTTGCCTGAAATGAGGACGACCGGACTGCCCGACTTCAGAGCGGCCACGAACGCCGGATCCTCCAGCATCGCGCGTGCGGAAAGGGCACCGCTGACCTCGGCTACTTGGTTGCGGCCCTTGATTCCGATGGACGCATGGGCGCTCTTGCCGTCCAGCACAACCACCACTGGTCGGCGAGGTCCTGCCAGGCCGTTCACGTCGAACTGTCCATTCGCCGTAGCGCGCTGGGCGGCGGCGAAGACGTCCGGGGTGACCGATCCGCCCAGGAAACCGAACACCGAGCCGCCGGAAACGTAGTCCAGGTCCTTCAGCGCGTACCGCCGCTCGGTGAAGGAGCGGCCGCGTTCCACAGCAAGCACGCCGTTCTGGCTCCGCAGCCTCGCAGGGCCGAAGTAGTCGGGGTTCTCCCACGGCCCGAGAAGCCTCGTCAGTTCGGCGATGAACGCGGAGTTCGGGTTGGGCAGAGTGTCCGGCTCCGCGGACTTCGTGACGACTACCAGCTTCCGACGAACCGGAACGTTGACAGCTCGCTGCATCATCGCGGTGCCGGCCACCAAGCGAGCCATCGCCCGAGGGGGCACCGAGTAGGTGCCGCGATGCACGCTTTCGACAAGGTAGTTGCCGTCTCCGTCGACCTCGAACAGCAAAAACAGCGGCCGGGCACGCCCGTCCTCAGTGCTGGCCGCCCAGCTCGCGAAGTATCCGTCGCTCTCGGTGCCGTCATCCGGCGCGTACGGGTCGAGTACCGCGAGCACCCGCTGGGCGAACTTCGAGGATTCCTCCGCGGCCCACCGGTCCGATTGCCGGGTCTGTTCCTCCGGGGAGAAGGAAATCCCGAAAGAGCCGCCGTCTGCATCGGTCAGGTCGTCGAACTTCACATCCTCCGGATTCGGCGCCGTGACCCGGACAAACGAGGTCGCCGGGGCCGGCTTGGATCCCGGAACAGCGGCCGCGGCAACCTCCTGGTGCGGCCCAGCACCGCGGAGCGCCTCCGCGAACTCTGCGAAAGTCTCGCGCAACGGCCTAAAGTCGGCGGCGGACGCGTCCGCCGCGACCACCGCCACGGGCAGGTCTGGACGGACCGCCAGTGCTGCCTGGTAGCTCGCCATCCGCTTCACCCGCTGCGCCAGATCTGCGCCGGTGACCACGAGGCCGCGGTGGTCGGCCTTCACGAACACTACGAACGGATCGTCGAAGACCTGCGGCACCAGGCTGGCCGGCATCGCCCGCCGAGTCGCCTGCCACACCGCGTAATCAGCCTGGTCCGGAGTGACTGCCATCCCCAGCGAATCCGGCGCGAAGCCCATGTTCAGCACAGTGTTCGGAGCTGCCTCGACCGGATTCGCCGCGACCGTGCCCAGTCCTGGCGTCGGCTGGCCGGGCGTCCTCATGACGACCCCGCCCGGAGTGGAAGCTTCCCCGTTGGCCAGCAACCGCTTGCGGCCGTCGCGCAGCACCTCGATGCGCGGCGCAGGCGGGAACCAGACCTTGCCGCGGTAGCGAAGCGACTCGATCGATCGGCGCAGCCGCCCGAGCCGGTCGAGCGATTCGGGCGTCGCCTGCGGACAGGTCACCCACTCCAGCGTCGCGCCCTGCCGCCACTCCATGCCGAACTTCCGGCTGGCGGCAAGGAACAACCTCAGCATCGCCGATGCATCGAGCGGGACGGTTCGGCCGTCCTTCGCCGCCACCCGGAATCCCGCATTTCCGTGGTGCGGCAGAACCGAGTGCCCGTCGGACAGCGCAGCACCGTTGCGGAACGCCTCCTCGAACACCTCGCTTTCCTCGTCCGACAGCGGGAACCCGACCGCGGCGAGCCGCCGGCTCTTGGTGAACAGCGGCTGGGCCACGATGTCGTCGATGCGGACGCCGGGCACGAGGATGTCCTGCATGTCCGGCACGTTCTCCGACAACGACGGCTCGGCGAGCAGCGGGTCGCCGGTCATGCTCCCCTTCGTGGACAGTTCCTGCAGGCGGTAGGTCGACACGCCGCCCTTCGGGAACTTGAGGAACGACCGCGCCCGCGCCGGCAGCCGAAGCTGGCCGTCGACGGCGGCGCGCACCGGGAAGTCGGTGATCGAGCTGACCTTTTCGGCCAATTCCGGCCGGGCGGCCAGGTAGGCAAGCACGGCGTCCCAGACGAGGCCCTGCGCCGGATGGGTGGCGAGCGGGTCGGCGACCTTGGTCAGCCTAAGGTCCCCTTCTCGGTTGTACAGCTCCCGTACCAGCGTGCGCACTGCGTCCTTGGCCAGTTCGAGCGTTTCTTCGGCGGTGTAAGGTCGCGCCGCCGGCGGCTCTTCGGGGTCTTCCCACGACCCGAAGTTGCCTTCCTCGATCCCATCCAATGTCCACTGCAGCTGCTCCGAGGGAAGCCCTGCGCGGTCGCCGCCCAGCCCCAGGTTCTTCGCCGCCGCGTCGAGCAAATCGGGCCCGGTGCGCAGGATGGTGGAGTTTCGGCGACGGAATCCGAAGTCCCGCTCGAAGTGATACCTGGCTGTCGTGTAGGTACCTCCGTAGAGCTTCGCCTGGGTCTTGCGGTATCGGTCCCTGATCGCGTCGAGGTAGGCATCCGGGTACGGATTGCCCTTGACCATCGCCATGGCCGAGTTGTTCTGATTCCACCTGGTGTCGTCCTCGCTGGAGTCGCTGCCGTAGTCTTCGTCGCTGTTCTCGGCCGGCACGAGGTCAGCGAATCGACGGCCCGGACGAAGACTGTCCAGCAAATGCTGAGCCGGGCGCAGAAGAACATCGGCTGCCCGTTCGGCCGGGCTGGCCTGCTTCGTCCGCCTCCGGAAGTCCTTCAACCGGACTCCGTACAAGGTGTAACCGTGCTCGGATTGCGCGGCCCGCACAGCGCGGTCCAGCGACTTGACGGTGTTGTCGCCGTCGCTGTAGACCCCGCCGAACCGGCGCATGATCTCCAGCCGCAGGATGTCGCTCGCCGACCCATACCCGGGCCGGGACCGCTTGGCCCGTTCCATGTCCGTGAACTCCTGCAGTTTGCCGGGAGCCCGGTCGTGGAACACCTCGTCGACGTTCGCCAGCAGCACGTCGTTCTTCTGCGCCCACTCCGCCATGTCGCGGATTTCCGCCAGCTGGTCGTCTTTCAGCACGGGAGACGACGAGAGTGCCTGCTCGAACCGGCTGCGCGGGATGTCGGTCCACACCACTGCCTGGAATTTCCCGGCTTTGCCGTCCAGCTTGCCGATCCGCTCCACGTTCCGGCGGATCGCCCCGCGAAGCCCCGTTCCGGTCAGCGGCCCGCCCAGCCAGATCGAATGCACCAGCTTGGACATTTCCCCGCGTGGCCCGCGCACAGCGGATTCGGCTGCCAGCGCGTCCGGGTCCAATTCCGCCGCGGTGGGCCGTGCGCCGCTCGCGAGGTTCAGTGCGCGGAAGAAGCTCGCCGCACGGTTCACCGGCAGCGCCGACGAGTCGAAGCCGCTAAGGAAGTCGGGTTCCGGCTTGGGGTTGTCGAACAGCTTCGGACCGAGCAACGGCTCCCGCTTCGGATCCGGCTTGGCGCGGATCGTGTCGGTGTTCAAGTCCCTCAGCAGATCGTCGGACCGGGTGTAGTCGTCGAACGGCTGGGCGGGCAGGCTGCTCCTGAAGAACACGATCCCCGGGCCGTGCTCGAACTCGCCCTGGTAGGCCGACCTGTGCACCGGCAGCGGCGAATCCTCGGCGTGCCCGCCCGGCTTGATCGACCGCAAGGAACCGCCGCCCTCGAACTGGAAGCCGTCCGGGCGAACGGCCGCGCGCGAGGCCGGGCCGTGCAGCGTGCCCTGGTATCCAGCCCGGTCCAGCAACGGCCGGAGACGCTCCAGCCGCTCGTCGCTCGTCGAGCAGCTCAGTGCGACCACGTTCGGATGCCGCAGCACCCCTTGGCCCGCGACCGCGTCCAGGCTGACCACGAGCCGCGCCCAGCCTTCGTCGTCCAACTGGACCCGCTGGTACTCCGGCTCGCCCGCCGCGTTCCGGCCGGTCTCGACCCACATCGAGAAGTCGCCGCTGTCCGCGTCGGAGTGCATCGCCACCGTGTAGGAACCAGCCGGGCGCAGGCCGGCCGCGAAGGCGTCCTGCACGTGGGCTGCCGCGCCGGAAGCCACCTCGGCCGGAGTCGGGAACAGCATCCCGCCCGGACGGTCGGAGTCCAGCAACGGGCGTTTCAGCACCCGCGACAGGTCCAGCCAGGATCCGACCAAGAGCTCCGTCCAGTGGATCGGCGGACGCTCCGCTGTCCGGCGAGCGGCCGACGGAGCGGGCAGGTCTTCGTCGCGTAGGGCGCGGTCCGCGCTCCGACTCGAAACGGGCGCGGCCTCGCTGCTCCGGGCGCTCTCTGCGCTCTGGGCTGAAGTCGGCCCGGGCCGGGCGATTCCTTCGCGGGGCCGGCCCAACGCGGCATTCTTCACCGCATTGCCGAAGAGACTGTCCAGAGCTTCCTGCGCAGCATCGCGGGATTCCGGCTCAGGCACCAGCCGGGCGACCGTGTCCGGATCCGCGAAGTGTTCCGGCCCCACCAGCGCGAGCTGCGAGCCGGCACGATTGCGGTCTTCGTACGCCAGGAACGCCAACGCATCGAGATATGCGTGCCGCACCGGCCACTGCAGCTCCAGCTCGTCTCGGGTGGCGGCGGCCGGCGGCATCATCCGGGACAGCGCGCGGTGCCGATAGAACAAGACATCCTCGGCCGGCAGCGCGCGCAATGCCTGCGCGTACCACGCCACCACTGGGGCCGCGAGGAACGGGATGGCCCCCGCAGCGAATGCTGCGAAGGACACGCGAGCCATCGTTTCGTCAGCGGCATCCTGACCGGACGACTGCCCAGCATCGGCAACCAGATCCACGATCGAGGTCAGCAGCTGTGCCGACGACGCGGACGCTGGCGCGTCGTACGCCTCCAGCGGCCACCAGCGCAGCATCTCCTTCGCTCTCGACCGCCATTGCGCGGCCGACTCCGGACGTTCCGCCAGCGACTCTGCCGCGGCAGCGAACAGCGACAGCCAACCACCGGACGGAGTCTCCGCGCGGTCGTCTCGGTACTTCGGCAGCGCAGGCGCCGCCACGCTCTTGCGGCTCGACTCGGTGTACCGCGGAAGCGCCCAGCCCTCCTCGTCGTACCGAGGGCCGTCCTCGTCGTACCGAAGGAACTCCGTCTCGGCGCCATGTTCGTACAAATGCGAGACCAGGTCCGGACCGAGCCCGGGGTACCGCGTGTACACCACTTCCCCGAAGGGGCCCAGCCGCTGGGTTTCCCCGCCTTGCCAGAGGTCGTTGACCGTCCGGGTGATCCGGCGCTCGTGGAAGTTCGCCAGGTCGGCCCGGACCGGCTCGACGCTGCGCAGCAGCGGGACGAGCGCGTGCGCCATCGAGTGCCACAGAACCCCGGCCGGGTCGCGCAGCAGGTCTTCCGGGGCGGTGCCGGGCTGCTTCCACGTCTCGTCGACTTTGCCGGTCAGCCGGGCCCGGTCCTCGCTGCCGAGGCCGAGTTGCTGCCACGCCTTGTCGAGGAGCCGGGCTTGTTCGGCGGAGGGGAGCCGCTCCATCTCGTCGCGGCCAGTGCGTGCCTTGTCGGCCCACTGCTGCGCAAACCTCCGGACCGCGTCGGCGTCGTGCAGGTCGAGGTCGCGGAACCCGGTGCCAGGGGCGCTGTCCCGGCCGTTCAGCACTTCCCGGGCGCGCTCGGCGAGCTCAGCGCTCAGCCGAGCCTCCTCGTCGCGCAACCGTTGCAGAGCGATGACATCGGGCACCAGCACGTGAGCCATCTCGTCCAGCAATTCCTGCACCCGGCTGTCGGGGAGGCCGATCCACAGGTCCGGTTCGCCGTGCTGGCCGACCGCCCACACCAGCTCTCGCGTGCCACGGGGTTCCTGGGCCTTCGTCCGGACCGGCTCCAGTGCGCCGTCCGCAGTTCGCCACGCCACTCCCGGCATCGGGTTTCCCTCGTCGTCCCAGGCGGAGTCGGGGCGGGCGAGATTCTCCAGCTCCCGCTCCTCCCTGACCAGACGCCGGGCTTCGGCGAGCACCCGGTCGCGAGTCGGGTCGTCCAAGCCGGCCAAAGCGTCCAGGCCGGGCTGCAGGAGGGGGTTCCACCGGGCGGTGAACGCGGCCAGCGTCCGGCGGAGCTCGCTGCCCGCCGCGGTGAGCCCGATGCTTTCCATCCGCTGGTACCCCAGCGCGACCCACCCGTCGCCCGGGGCCGTGGGCACGGTCCCGTTCCGAGTCCACGAGCGCAGCTCTTCCGCCGCCGCTCGCAACGGCCGGGTCTCATTCCATGCCGTCGTAGCGTCGTTCGCCGAATACAGCCGGGCGGCCAGGACTGCGACCAGATCCGCGTACATCTGCCGCTGTGCTGTCTCATCGGGACCGACTCCCGGCACGACTTCCGGCATTTCGCCCAGCAGCGCTTTGGCATGGCGGCGAAGGCTGTCTGCGGCTTCGAGCCCTTCGCGCGCCTCCGCCTCCGGCAAGGTCACGGTGGTCGCGGTGTGGATTTCGCTTTGGAAGGACTCGTAAGCGCGCACCAGACGGTGGAAGGAGGTCTCGGCCTGGTGGAGCCTGTTCAAACGCCGCGCCATCACCCGGGCCAGTCTCTCCGCCGGGCCGAGCTTCGTCCGCGCGGCGATCGCGTCCCGCACGACCGGCGAAACCGCCTCGAAATCGGACGTGTCGGTGAGCTCGGCCACCGCCTTCGCCGCAGCGTCGCGCAGCCCGGCCACGAATTCGCCACCATACTGCCGCTCGATCTCGGCCAGCGCCGCCGCCGTCTCGTCCGCGTCGATGCCAAGCCGCGCAACGGCTTCCGGCCCGGCGAGGGCAGCGACCGGGCCGCCGCGGCCGATCAGCTGCGCTTGATTCCGGGCTTCCTCCTCGATCCGAACCGCGACTGCTGCTTCCGCGCGCTGCCACAGCAGCTCCTGCGCCCGCGGCGAGGGGCCCCGCTCGGCGAGCGGCGCAGGCCGCTCGTCCAAGAGCCGCCGCGCGCTCGGCAACGCGACTCCGCCGCCATCGCGCAGGTACGCGTCGCCCTCCGCTAAGTCCGTTTCGAACATGTCCTCGAAATCCTCGACCGCATCCGCCGTCTCGGTGTCCTGGACCGGCGGTGCGGCCGCGCTTTCCGTGACGGGCGAGGCGGGGAGGCCGACATTCTCCGGCGCGGCGACCTTCGCTGCCTCGGGCTGTTCCGGCCCGGGCGCAGCGGGCTGGGCAGCCGGCGGCATCGCGGTCGGAGCCGATCCCGTCTGTCCCGGCAGCAGTGCCGCAGAGCCTCCGGACTCCGCTGGCGCAGCGGGCGACAGCGCCTGCTGCCGGCTCCACTGCTGCAGCGTCTCCCGCACGATGCCGAGCGGCGGGTCGTACCGCAACGTGCGGAGCTGGCCGATCGTCGCTCGCGCCAGTCGGGCCAGATCGGGGACCCACGTCGACCCGAGATAGTTCAAGGCCCGGCGCCCGACCAGCATGGCCACCGTGTCCGACTGGGCGGAGCCGCCGGGATGCAGGTCCAGCAGCCGACGCCCTTCGCGAAGCCACCGCCCGCGCTGCCGCTCGTCCGTCGAGGCCAACGCCGCCAATCCGGCTTTGACCGCTTCGGCGAGGCGTTTCTCCTGCTCTGGCTTGTTCCCTTCCGCCTTGTTGCCGACGACGTTGAGCAGCCATTCCGCCGCCTGCTGATCGTCCAGCCGCAGGCCCAGCCACCGCAGCCACGGGGTCGCCAATGCCGCCCAGCCGTCGGAGCCGAGCAGCCGCTGGCCTTCCGCCCGCCACTGCGACAACTGCGGTTCGTCAGCCAGTTCCAACCGCTCCCGCACTTCTTTGACCAGCGCCTCGTGCCCGCCGGCGTCCGCCGCGCGCTTGCCGGCAACAGCATTGAACCACTGCGCGACCGCCGGATCCTCGCGCAGAGCAGTCTGCAAGGGCTCCCGCTGCCCGGCATCCCAGCGCTGCATTTCCTCGCCGCCGAGGACCCAGCCGGCCAGCAGGCTCGCGTGGAGCTCCAGCCACTGCGGATCATTCTGTCCGCCTTCTCCCGCATCGACCCATCCGCCGGCGGCTGCGACAGCCCGGTCCCGCATGTCAGCCACGACGACGTCCTGACGGGCGACCGCGATCGCAAGGAGGTCGAGATGCGCGAGCTCGGCAACGCTGTGCGAGTGGTCAGGATTGTTGGCCCGCACCAGTTTCCGCCCCCGGTCCAGCCACCGTGCCAAGACGTCCTCGGCGGTGGGGCCAGCCCCCGGCCCCGGCGGCTCGCGATCGAACGCACCGCGGAATCCGGCGGCGAAGTCGGTCCGGAACTGCGCCACCCGAGGGTCAGCCTCCGTCTCGAATGCCCCGGACTTCCACAGTTCCTCGAAATCCTGACGGACCTGCCGCAGCCACGCCGCCGGCACTGCCTCCGCGTTCCATCCCGGCCGACGGTCTCGCTCCCACGACACGAACGCGACCGCATCCACCAGCTCGTCATACAGTGTCTTCGCCCGCGCACCGGCCGCTCCGTCGAGATAAGGCGGCCCCAGCAGGCTCGCGGAATCCGCATGCCACTGCGCCGCAGTCGCTGCCGGCTGTGCCTCCAAACCGGCGATCGCGGACCCCCAGAGACGGCCCTGACGGCTCAGCTCGAGCGCCAGCTCGGACGCGGGCAGCTTCGGGGCCAGAACCTCGCCTGCCAGCGATCGCAGCTCCTTCAGCAGCGGATCGCTCCACACAGCGCGCAGCCACTCATCGGTTCGCGCGCCGGCCGCTTCGGCGGTCATCACCGAAACGTGCGCCACGAGCACGTCTTCCGCGAGGTCTCTCGCCGGGCCTCGCAGCCCGTCGATGGACCCGGCCACCCGCTGGCCGAGGTCGAACTGAGCGGCGGAAGCTGCCGGGACCGCCGAACCCACCGCCTTCCACAACCGATCCAGCCGCGCCCGATGCCGGTCCCGGAACCGGTCGATCCGGGCCGCCTCGCCCGACGACAAGATCGGCCGTTCCTTCAGTTGCGGTATGACCGGTTCCGAGGACAGCTCGGCATCCCCGATCGACGACCATTCTCCCGAGGCCAACGCCCGCGTGCGAGCCGCGCGCGCGGCCTCCTCCACCCGTGCCATGGCAACCGGAACCGGGGGATTGCCGGTACGACGCAGCTCCGCGAAATCCTCGGCGAGCGTCTCGGCAAGGTTTTCGAGAATCCAGGCCGGCGTTCCCTGACGCCGGGCGATTTCCAACAGGCTCGTCATGTCGTCCGCGTGTTGTGCCTCGGCCGGCGTGAGCGTCCCCGGTGCCACAGTCGCCAGTTCGTGGTCCAATAGCTCCCGCATCTGGGGCCAGTCCGATGCGGCGAGCGTCTCCAGCCCGAGCTGCGCCACTGTCCGGGCAGGCTCGGCTCGGGTTTCCCACGCCGCCCATGCGGCCAGCCAGGCGTCAATATCCCCGCCGGTCTCCAGAGCCAGCTCCACCAGTTGGCTTTCGCCTGCCAGGCGCGCGGCTTCCCTGCCGACGGCGTCGATCCGGTCTTCCTCAAAGGCGACGCGGTCGGCCTGACCAAGGCCGTTCAGATGGTCCAGGCGCGCCAGGTGGTAAGCCATCCGTTCGGTCAAGGACCGGTACAGGCGCATCCTCAGCCGCGCCGCGGTCCCGGTCAGCTTCGCTCCGGGCGGCTGGTCAAAGCCAAGCCGCTGGGCGGCCAGGACGCGCCACCGGTGGGCGTCGTTGTCGGTCCCGGGTCCGCTTTCCGCCGCAATTTCGAGCACACGGGAAACCCAGCGCGCCGAATGGTCGCGGAACACCGACACCGTGAAGTCGTCCGCCGCGGCTGCCCGCCCGGCGCGGGCCGTCCGCATCTCCTCCATGACCGGCACGGCCCACAACGCCTCGAAGGTCTCCGCACGGTAAGGGGAATCCCCCTCTCCGACCGCCCAGGCATGCGCCAGCACGGCGTGGATGTCGAAGATCGCCCTCGCCGACGCGGACTCGCCGGGTTCGCCCAGCGCCGCCTCCGCCATTCGCTCAGCGGCGTTCCAGTCCTGCCCGTTCGCTTTCAGACCGGCGACACTGTCCTCCGTCCCCTCGATCAGGCCCGACCATCGCTCCAGCAGCGCCCGGTCCAGCGCGACGCTCGCGGGGATGTCGACCTCGCGGCTCAACGCCGCGAACTCCGACCACAACTGGCCGGCGAGAACGCGCACCGGTGCCGGATCGCGGTGCCAATCCGGGTGCCGGCTCGCCATCAGTTTGAGGAGGTCCAGCAACAACTCCAGCTCAGCGGCCGAGAGCTCGAACGGCGCCGGCACACCGGGGGGCAGCACCGTGGCCGCCATAACTGCCAGGTCCGACTCGTCCAGCGCGGCCTCCGGCTCAGCTGCCGCGCGCAGCTCCTGCCGCCACCTCGACCAATCCCGCATCGCCCCGATCGCCTCGTCGGAGACGGTCGCCCACTCTCCCGGAGCACGGCCCCGCGCCACGTCCACCGCTTGCTGCAGCTGAGCCCGCAGGCGGACAAGCCTCGGGTCGCGCCACCGCCGTTCGAACTCCGCCTGCAGATCCGCCGACCCGTAACCTCTGCGCATCCAGTCGTCCAGATGCCGCTGGTGCGCGGACAGCACCCGCTTCACCAGTTCCGGCGGCACTCCGCCGCTCCACTCGGCGGGGTTCCCGAACAGGCCCCAGACCGGCAGCGCGGCCCCGTCGGCGAGGACCAATCCCGGGCCTTCCTCGAGCGTGGCGGATTCGGCGCTGTTCGGCGGCCGGCCCGCAGACTCGAGGGTCTTGCGGTCCTGGCTCATCTTCCGCAGCGAACCGCCCGGCTCGAACAGCACCCGTCCGGACGGCTCGATCTTCACCCGCGTATCCGGACCCACCACGCGCTGCCCGCGCCCCGCCCGGTCGGCCAGCGCCTGCAACTGCCGCAGCAGACCGCCGGACACCGGCGCCACGCCGCACGAGAACGCGATCAACCACGACCTCGCCGCCCCCTCCGGACCGGCCACCGCCAACAACACCGCGAACCACCCGCCCGGACTCAGCAGAATCCGGCGATACTGTCCGGGCGAGCCCGGCTTCTCCTTCCAGATCGAGAACCCGGTCACCCGCCCGCCGGCGTCCTTCACCGCATGCATCGCCATCGAATACGAGCCCGCCGGCGCCGCACCCGCCTCGAACCCGGCCACCGCTTCGTCGTCCCGCTCGGACTGGATGTCCTCCGGCGACGGGAACAACGTCCCCAACCGCGTACCGTCGTCGGACACGCACGGCCGCATCAGCACACCGGTCAGATCCACCTTCCCGCCCACGATCAACGCCGACTGCGCCACCACTTCCGGTCGGGGCAAGCCCGCCGCGTCGCCAGGCGCGATCATCCGCACCGGGCTCGACCACTCGCCCAGGAACCACCTCGGCGAACCAGGCACATACGCCAGCAGCGCACGCACCGCATCCGGAATCGGGAACGCCCGGATCGCACCGTTCTCATAGCGATGATCAGTCACGAACTTCACCAACGACGCCAACCCCGGCCTCGCCGCGATGAACCGCACCGCCGCAGTCAAAACCAGCTCCGGAACCTCGTGCTTGACGATCGCCCGCTCCACCGCGAACAGATCCAGCTCCCCCTCCCGGTTGTGCAACTGCCACACCAGCGTGTGCACCACCTTCGCCGTCAACGCAACCGTCCCCGCCTGATCGTCAACACCGACCACCACATCCGGCCGCACCGGCGCACCGGACGGAACCCAACTCTGCGCGTAGCCGGTCTTGATCCCCCCGAATGCGGGGAGATTCTTGTAACCTGTAAATCGTTCGAACTCAATAGGAACAGGACTGGTTCGCCAGATAGTGGAATTACGGCGATTATACCCCTGCCGAGTGTCAAGATTCGCTTCCACAAAATCCATCAGGGCAGGAGCGCGGTAAAACAGTTCCCTTCTGGTCTTTCGGTAGTTCTCAGCAATTGCATGCAGCCAACCGGCGCCAGCCGGATTACCCTTCGTCATCACAATAGCGGAGGTGTTTTGCGTGCGGCGCTCCTCCGTCCCGTTCCGAATGATTCGCTCAAGGGCGGCGAATCCATGCCGGGTCACGACAGCCCACGCTTGAGAAAGATCCTCTACGACATTGTCACCGTCGGTATGAACGCCACCGAACAGATGCAGGAGCTGAACCCGGAGAATGTCGCTCGACGGCGCATACCCAAGCCCAGACTCCTTGCTCCGCTCGGTCACGACGAGCGGATGCGACGGCATCGGCATTTCGGAATGCGAAATCTCGTCGATATTGACCAATTTGACATTGTGCGTTTTCGCATGCGTGACCATCTCGCGGACGCCCGCCAACTCGTCCGCCTCGTCCCCCGCCAGGACCGCCTCGATCTGCCAGCGGGGAACGTCGGTGAACAACACGAACGGAACCCGGTCGAACCGGTCGGCCGCAGCACCGAAATTGTCCCAGAACTCCCCCGCACGCAGCGAACCGCCCAGCCAGATCCCGTACACCGTCTTCGGCAGCTCCCAGTGCGTCGGCATCGCATCGACCGGAACACCGAGCACGGTCGCCCAGTGCTGCCTGATCGCAGGCGGGTACTCCGCCCGCAGCACCTCCACCCCGGCACCCGCGCGATCCAGCGCCTCCGGCGTCGTCTCCTCCGGCCTCGGAACCGCACCCCGCAACATGTCCAGCGTCAGCAGAAGACCGGCACCCTGCCGGGCGCTCAACCCCGGCACGTTCAACCCGCGCAACGCCGGCATCGGCGGCTTCCGCCTCCGCACCTGCAGCACATCCGGCCCGAGCAGCTCCTGCCCCGGCTCCGGCACCGCCAGCTCGTCCGCCATCCGGTCAAGCGCCGCCACCGTCGGCCGAACAACCGGATGCTCCAAAACCAGACCAGGACCCTCGAGAAGCGAATCCGACACCGCCGAATCCGGCAACCGCACCGCCGACGGGACTGTCCTGCCACCCTCCCCTATCTCCCGCAACGAACCACCCGGATCGAACAGCACCCGACCCGACGGCTCGATCTTCACCCGCGTATCCGGACCCACCACCCGCTGCCCGCGACCTGCCCCGTCAACCAGCGCCTGCAACTGCCGCAGCAAACCACCCGACTCCGGCGCCACACCGCACGACCACGCCACCAGCAACGCGCGCTGCGCGTTCTCCGGGCCAGCCACCGCCGACAACAACCGCAGCCATCCGGACGGGCCGACCTGCACCCGGCGATACTGCCCGGGCAGTCCGGGTTTCTCCTGCCACAGCGTGAACCCGGCGGCACGCCCGGCGGCGTCCTTCACCGAGTGCATCAGCATCGAATACGAATCGGCTGGCGCCGCTCCCGCCGCGAACCCGGCCACCGCCTTGTCAGCCCGCCCGGACCGCACGTCCTCCGGCGACGGGAACAAGGTTCCCACCCGGCTGCCGTCGCCGGTCGCGCACGGGCGCATCAGCACACCCGTCAGATCCAGCTCGCCGTTGACCAGCAATGCCGAGTAGGACACCACATCCGGCGACTCCGGCGCGCTGGCTGGCTCGTCGAACAGGTCGTCCGGGGCGGTGAGCTTCACCCGGGCAGCCCACCTTGCGAACTCGTCCGGAGTCTGAGTGATGGATGTCGCCGCAATGGAATCGCTGACCACGAACCTGGGCTGCCCGGCAATTCTGGTCGCCTGCACGTGCACCACGTGGAGCAGCGGAAAGAGCAGTCGGCCGGATCCCCGAGCCAGCCGCTCCCACAGGGCCAGCGCACCGGACCTGCGGGCTATCCGCGGAGCCACTCGGATTCTCGGACCGTCGACCGCAGGCGTCTCTGCGCCGAGCAGGGTGCCGTGCGGTTCTTTCGCCAGCTGGCGTTCGAGGAGGCTCAGGTAGTTCCCGATATCGACATCCTGCAGCCGGGCGGCCGGCCGGTTGAGCAGGACCGGCGATACCAGTGCGACACTGAGCTGCCAGTTCCGTCGCACGGGCATCGGCGTGAGCACTGAAATTCGAGGCTGGCGAGGATCGGCGGATCCCAGTTTCTCCATCGTTCGCGACCAGCTCTCGGTAAGGCCACGCCAGGCAGCGGCATCCCGCGAGTCCGCACCAGCAAGCTCCAGGGCCCGCCGTTCGAGATTGTTGAACTCCCCGCGTGCGGACGCCACACGCGCCGCAGCTCGTTGGTATGCGGTCCGGCCCCACGGCCGATTGCGCCGGGCACGCGTGCGCGGATCCAGGTGTTCGGACACCTTGTCGAGCTCGTCGGCAGCGGCGCGGCCAATGTGGAGAAGCGAGGCGATCGTCGGCACCCCGCCACGCAATCCGGTGTTGACCGCCGCAACGGCACAGGTCGACAAGAAGTACTGCTCAATCTGCCCGGTTCCGGCGAACAGCGATTCGGCCAGTGCCTCGGGGTTGGCCAGCAGAGTGCGGAACAGCGCGCTGGAACTCAGCCCGGCACGAGCTTCGCCGCTCAGATTGAGGGTTCCGAGAACGGCCAGCCGGACCGGGAGCGGCCGCCCGGAGGTCCAGTCGACGCCATGCACCATCGACGCCTCGCGGTCGAACGGGTTTCGCCCGGCCTGCAGGTCGGCACGGATGTCGTCGAGCAGCTGGGTGAGCCGGTCGGGAGCGATCGGCCGGATGGACTGCCTGCCGGTGCCGGGGCCGGCGGCGTCCACTCGGCCCGGCGCCAGCATCGTGGCGAGGACCGCGTCGTTGACCAGCCCGCGAATCCGCTCGCGCGCCGCTGGATCGTGCACCGCGCTCAGGTTGTCGTCGATGACCTGGAGCCGCTCGCGAGTGCCTGCCGGCAACGCATGCCGCTCTGCCTCGCCAGGCTGGCCGAGAGCGACCGCATCGGCGATCCACCCGCGCACCTCCGGTTCCGGCAGCGCGAGACGGTTCAGTCCGGCGCTGGCCTGGCGATAGTCCTCCAAGATGGCCTCCGCTTCGCTTGCGAAGCGGGCCGGATTGTACGAATCCGTGGCCGACAGCTGCGCGGAGGCGGTCGAGCGGCGACGGAAGAACGAACGCGCCGTGCTCGGCCGGGGGAGGTCTTCCGACGACGCGGAAGCTGCCGAGGCGGCCGGCGAGGCCCCGCCGACCAGCGCCGGATCAAGCGGCGGACGCTGATCGAGCGGAGCCGCGCCCGTGCCTGTCAGCGGCGCGAACCCGGACGTGCCCGTGATCGGCGTCCCGTCCGCAGCCCGCCCCAGCCTGACCTCCAGATCGGCCATCGTCTCCCGGCGAGCATCCAGGTAATTCACTTTGCCGAACCGGTCCTTGTGCACCAGCAACAAGTTCCCGTCGAGGAACACCACCCCCTGCGCCCCGTTCTGCTGCCCCTCCATGTGCTCCGTGATCTCCGCCAACGACGCCTCCACCAACGCCGTCCCCAGAGCCGCCCCCACCTCGCCCACCGTCACCGGACCACCCGGCTCGGCCAGTACCCTCCGGCCTTCGACAATCGACCTCGACAACGCCATGACCGACGCGAATGTGTTCCGCACCCGCCCCTTCCGACCCCCGCCGAACTCCGGTCCGTTGATCCCCACCCCGTGCCGATAGTCCACATGCGCCGCGAACGCCGCCCGCGCATCCCGCTGCGCCTGCCGCCGCGCCACCGCATCACCCCACGAATGCAACGCGAATATCCCGTGCTTCGCGAACTGCGGATAGACCGTCTCCTCATGCGCCTCCCTCGCCAGAGCACCGTCCTCGCCCGGCGAATCCGTCACCCACTCCAAGCCCCCATTTACAAAGATCTCCCCGTGAACTTTGCCGTGGCCAAGCGTCACCCCGCCGTCCGGGAAATGGCTGCGATTCGTGTAACCCAAGCTGCGGAGCTTTTCCGCTGACTCGCGCCCCAGACCGGACGACGCGGCATGGCACACGATCCACCGCAGAGACGCGCCCGGGCGGGACCTATACGCGTAACGGAACGACTCCGAATTGTCGAGCGCCTGAACGAACTCAGCACCACGCAGCCGCATCCTCAGGTGTTTCCGGAGCCGGCGGCCGTCGGCCAGCCGCGTCCCCGCTGGCAACCATGCCTCGGCCACCCCCTCCTCGGCCCCATGCGCTCCCACCTCGATCGGCCCGCTCCGATAGCGCGCGGAGTCCTCCGACCCCGGAGCCTCGACCCGTACGACGTATCCAAACTCCCGTCGGATCGAGTCCATTTCCTTGTACTGCTCCCAGCTCATCAGCCCGGGCGACAGCCAGGTGTATTGGCCGCGATTGCCCTCAGCTATCGCCCAATCCTGATCCCCGTGGAAATCCGTGAAATTGAAGACGACGCCAACCGGCATGCCCTTGCACTTGAGCGGCGCGCTCCACACGTCCTTCGCGTAGAACGAAATTTTCACTTCGTTCTTCGCTTTGCCGAAAATGCCCTTGATACGCGAAACGAACCTGTTTTCCTCCAGCGCCGCGGCCAGATCCTTGCGCGAGACATGCGCACGGACGACGGGACCGGGTCCGGTCTCCTCCCGCCACCGCCGCAACACCGGATGGTTCATGACATAAGCAAAATGGTCGCCGCCGTCGCCGCCGTCACTGCCGCGTGCAGTCAAGTTGGGGTTCAACGCCCGCCGCGGGGCCATCGCGGCTGCGCCGGTCCAAGGCAACGGCAGAAACCCGACTACCGGCGTGTGCCGCGACACGGACCCCACCGTCTCCGACTGCACGTCCAGCAGCGTGATCAGACCGCCCTCCTCCGCCGGAGCCTTGCGTATCAGCAGATAATGCCCGTCCTCGCGCCCGCCCCCCAGATACACCAATCCCTGCGCCCCGCCGGGCTGAGCCCGCATGTGCTCGAAAATCTGCCCCGCCGTCGCATGCCGCATGAGCGTGTGCGCCAGCTCGTTGGCCTGCCGCACCTTCGTCCGGCCGCTCGCCCCCACCCGATACGTCCGCTTCTCCAGAATCGAGAACCCGCCCTGCACCTGGGTCTCTAGACAATTGTCTAACAGCCCCTCCGGATTCACCCCGACCGCCCACGGCACATGCACCGCGTAGAACCGCCGCCTCTCCGCCTCGGAAACAAACCCGTCCCCCGTCACCACCGAGCCCGGCGGCAAACGCAACGCCTCCTCCGCCGTCAAGGAACCCGTCGCCGGACGGGACACCGACGCTCCCGCGCCGACCAGTGCCGGATCAAGCGGCGGATGTGTCTCCGCCGGTCCGGCACCCTGCGGCGAAAGCGGCCGCACCGGTTCGGAACCGGCCCCGGAACGCACCAGGACCGGCGGCCTTCCCGGCTGGAACCAGAGAACCGGCTCTGCGGCCCGATGCCGGGCCACGATCGCATCGTCCGCGCGCCGCCCGCCCAGAGTCGGGGTTTCCTCGCCGAGGCCCGCCGGACGCGCGATTCCGGTCCGGTACCGGATAAGCCGCCGGAACAGCTCGTCCTGCTCCGGCGCGAGCGGTTCGCCGTCCGCGGTCACCAGCCGGAACGGGTCGCCGGCCCCGGCGACCTTGGCAAACCCGCCGTCCTCGGTGCGCCATTCGACCAGTCCGCCGGCGAGCCGGATCTTCCCCTGCGCCGCCAGTTCGCCCATGCTGTCCGCGAGATCGCGCTGTTCCTGTGCACGCTGCCGGTATCGGGCCTGCACCGCCTCCCACCGGTCCGCCGACACCGACTCCCGAGCCGGCCGCACCGGCGCGAAAAACCCGACCAGACCTTGATAGTCGGCGGGGACGCCCAGGTACGAGTCGAGCTCGTCGATCGTCGTCGCCCGGAGCTCCGGCGGCTTCCGGATCGCACCGCGCCGGCTCCACCGCACCGCAGCCCACTCGCTCGGACGCACTTCCAGCCGGAACCCGAACCGGTCCAGCGCCGACTGGAGAAGACGCTGGTCCTCCTTCGGAATGTGCCACACCGACTCCGCTTCGTCCGCGGTCACCGGTGTGGCGCGGGTCGTGTCGCCGGTGCGCCACAGCCCCGGGTCCGGTCGCAGGCGCCGGTCGAGATCGGCGAACAGGTCCGCTACGAATGTCGTGCCCTCGGACGGGATCTCCGGAAGGCTGGTCCGGTTCTCTCCCGGCCCGGAACGGCCAGCGGCACCGACCGGCAGCTGGCGGACTTCGCCGCCCATTCGGACCCGGCCGGATTCGTCCACCGCGGCCGCCGCGGCGATCTCGATCGCGGGGAACGCCTGGCCATTGCGCAATAGCTCGCCCAGGCTCCGAATGTCGGTGTCGAACACCGCCGCGGGCACGGATCGGTCGGGGACGATCTTGACGGTTGCGTCGGGATGCCCGGCCACGTGCTGCTGATATCCGGCGCTGGCGAGAAGGTGGTTTCCGTAGTCCGCCCAGTCGAGGGCTTCCCCCCCGAGGACCGGGCGGCCGTCGTCTGAGAGCGTGACGAACACGACGAACGGCTGCGGCCGTCCGTCGTCGGCGCTGGGCGACAGCGCCGAATAAATCACGCTCTGATCCGCGAGCGCGCGCGATTCTCTCGAGAAGGTCACCCCGCCGGATGCACCGCCGACCGGGGGGAAGGTGATCGAGCTGGTGTCGGACCGATTCGTCGCGATGCTCGCCGAGTCCCCGCGTCGCCTCGTCTCGCTCGCGCCAGACCGGGCGCGCGTCCGGGTGCCGGCTGGAACGGGTCGGCTGCCGCCGCCGGCCTCCTCCCTCAGCAGCGCCGCCAGGTTTCGGGCGTGCGACAGCCGACCGGCACGATCCGGCCCATCGCTCAGGAGTCGGCCGGCTACCAGGTCGACCATCGCCTGCCGCTGAATGTCGCGCCGAGCCTGCGCGACCGGGGACGTCACCGGCGGGCGCGTTTGCAGTACGTCGTCAACCATTTCCGCGGCCAGCCGCCGCGCATCGCGCACGCGCCCGGCGGGTGCCTTCGGACGCGACAACGAGCGCCGTGCCTCCTCGAGTTCTGCCGCTCGGCCCGGAAGCGGGTCGACCGGATCGATCAATTCGGCCCACACGTCGCGAGCCAGCTGCTCGGCAAACGGCCGCCGCCGCGGATGGTCGTCATCCGTACGGAGCTGAGCAGCTACCAAGTCACGGATCGCCTGGATCTGTGCCGCACGTTCGGGGTCCGGGGAAGACAACAGTCCACCCGGAACGTCCCGGCCGACGATCCGCGTTGCCTGCCGGTAAAGCAGCTGGCGCTCCTCCCGGGCAAGTGCCTGGAGGACTGCCCGAGCGCTCCGCAGCTCCCTTCGCCGTTCGGGCAGCGGGTCCCCAGTCGAACCCGGCCGCGACTCCTGGCTCGACCGGGCGGCGTCTGGCAGGGGCGCGCCTTGCGCCAGGACATCGGCGGCTCTCCCGGACGGCTCGAGAACCGCATCGCCCGACACGGAGCGAGGCGCGGAACCCTCCGGACGGACACTCACGGCCCGGCGGCCGCTCGCGCCCGGAACAACGTGCCCGTACGGACCGTCCTCTGCAGATGCCGTCTGCCCGTACGGGCCGTACGGACCGTCCCCTCCAGATGCCGTCTGCCCGTACGGGCCGTACGGACCGTCCCCTCCAGATGCCGTCTGCCCGTACGGGCCGTACGTTGCAGGTGCCGTTTGCTCGTCCGCAGCCTCGGCCGGACGCGCACTGGCGAGTTCCCAGTCCGCCGACCGCGCACTCGCAAGTTCCCGGTCGTAACTGTCCTTCGCCGCCCACCAGTTGCGGGCCGCGGCGGCAGTGACGGCCGGCGCCGCGAGCAGCGCTTGATGTCCGGTCTCGGTCAGGGGGGCTGTCTGGTGCCGCAGGCCGGCTTCCGCCTTGACCGCGGCGGTCCAGGCTTTCGCAGCGTCCTCGCGCTGCTTCGCGGCGTCGACCAGCGCTTGCGGAAGCGGGCGCGCGGCGGTCGGCCGGTGCCGGATCCCGTAGGCGTCGCGCACGACCCGGTCGACGATCCCGGTCTTCGCCCAAGCACCGACCTTCCGCAGCAACGCCCGTTTCGGCCGGGCGACGAAGCGGAACTCGACGTCGTGCAGGTCGACCTGAGTGATCTTGTCTTCGGTGTCGGTGGCCTTCTCCGGACTGGCCTCGGGCCTGCCGATGCCTCCTGGCAGGAGCCCCGCCTCGCCGGAACGCTTGACCTCGGACTTCGACTCAAGGTCCACCCCCGCGCTGACATACGCCAGCCGTCCGGTGTCCGGCACCCGGGCGTGTACTTCCAGTTCCACGTCCGCCATGGGGATCACGAAGGTGCCGCGCATCATCGACTGCAGCATCTTCACCGACGGCAGCGTCAGAGTCTGCTTCAGCTCGAGAATGACCGTCGAGTCCACGTCGGCACCGGCCTCGCGGATCGCTCGTGACGCGCTCTCCCGAAGGTCCCGCACGGCACCGAAGTAGTCCTCGGCCTGGAACGCGCCTTCCTCATACGTCGGGTCGACTGCCGCCGGGTCGGGCACGGTCCCTCTCGGCGAAACCTTGAGGTACCCGGGCTGCTCGCGCCAGGCCCGGGACTCCGCGGCGTCGGCTCGCCGGTGCGCCGGGGTGTTCCAGCGCACCAGGCGCGGTCTGCGCCGCCGGGTCGACAACGTGTCCGGTTCGGCTTCGCCCAGCCGGGCTCGCCCGTCCGCCGGCGCGGGGTAGGACGCCTCGCTCAGCCGCAGGAGGCGGACGTCGCGCCACGGCATAGAATCGCTCGCCGCGACCGTTCCGGCCGCCTCGCCGCCGTGCTGGTCCAGTCCCAGTTCCCGCTCGATCTTGAGGTGGAAACCGACCCTGCCGTCGTAGGCGGCCACCGGCCCGGTGACCGACGCCGACTGGTTGTACTTCTGTTTGCGGGTACCGGTGCTCTTCACGTCTCGCTCGCCGAGCTTGGCCATCTTGACCGACAAGGTCGGCAGCCCGGGCGTGTTGATGCCGCCGGTCTTCGGTGCGAGGCTGCGCGGCGCATTGCCGCCGATCTGGCCAAAGCGCCAGACGGCGCTCAGCGAGGCGCTGAGCGCGGCACGTGTGCGCCCTGAAGTCTTGGAGTTCGCGCCCTTGGCATCCATCTTCTGGCCGACCGACAACTTGTCGACATGTTCGACACCGGCGAACGCCAGCTCGCCCACGAGAGCCGCGTCGAGCGTGAGGTGATAGGTCTCGCCGACGAAGCCCTCCAGCCGCAGCGTGATGGCCTGCCCGCCGTTCAGCGCCCCGCCCGCCGCGGCACTGACGTCCCGAAGGAACTCGTCCACCCGCCGGAAGTTGTCGTGCGGATGGCCGGAAGGCGACGCCGGCAGCAGCCGCAGCGCTTTCTGTTCGCCCAGGCTGTCGATCAGCTGGCGGCGCAGGTCGGGAATCCGGTCGCGGAGATCGATCCTGGTGGTGATCGCGCTGAGCCCCAGGGACGTCCCCGTCGACTGGGTCAGCGCCGCGGGTGCGGGCATCGTCCGCGCACGCGGGGCCGACGATCCCGGCCCGGCGGCCTGCGCCCCAGCCGACGACGCCGGCACCGCGGCCGACGTCGTCAGCGCAACCCTGATCTCGTCCGCACCCGGAACCGCCGGCGGCTCGGCGGTGCCGACGGGCTCCGGCTCCGCGTCCGAAGCGGCCCGCCCTCCGGCTGCCGGGCTCATCGCGGCCAGCTGCTCGTCGGTGGCCCACATCAGCCAGAAGCGCGGCACGTCGAAGCCGACTCCGGCCCGGCGGGGAGCCCGGCGGCGGAAAATGCCGAACCTGTCGATATTGCCGACGGTCGAGGCTTCGGTGACGACCTCGGCGGCCGCATCCACCCAGACCAGCGTCTCCTTTACCGGGACCGCGTCCTTGACGGTTCCTTCCTCCGCCAGGCTGAGCTCTGCTTCGGACTGCGTGCCCTTGCGCCGGGACAACACTTCGGCCGAGACCGTGCCGGTGATCCGCTGACGGACCACCGGACCGGGGCCCGGCCCGGGGGCGAACAGGTAGAACATCGGATTAATCTCCAGCGCCGATGCCGAAGCCGCTCCTGCCGACCGGCCGATTCCGGTCAGGGTGGAGGACGACTTTTCGATCTGCTGGAACTCGTCGGATGACGCGAGCGTCCAGCTGCGCGGGGTCAGCAGGACAACGGCATTGTCGTTCAGGTCGCGCAGCCGCCGTCCCCACCGACGGTTGATCCGGATCGGCTCGAACGGCGTGGGATTGCGCCGGAGGGCGTCCGGAGTCAGTTGGAGCTCGTCCTGGCTCGCGCTCGCGTGCGGGAACACCGCCCTGTCCTGCTCGTCCACCGCGTCGATCGGGTCGCCGGACGCGACATGGAAGAACGTGTCCACTGCGTCGCGCAACTGGTCGGCGCCCCGCACCGCGAGCACCTCCACCTCGTCCAGCTCCACGGGCACACGCCGGGACACTTCGTTGATGCCCGGCACTTCCCGCATGATCCGCACGTTCTGCCGTACTGCCGACGGCAACGGCTCCGGCGGGACCGTCGAGGTCAGCAGCTCGGGCACGCCGAACCGAATGGGCACCGTGAGCGGGCGCAGCCGGCCCCGGCCGATTCTGGTCAGCTTGGGCACGGTCCTGCCCGGCGAGCCGGGCAACCCGCGGCGGACGCCGGCAGCCATGCGGTGGTAGGCGGTCACCCGGGCCTTGATCGTCAGGTTGGCCGAGAACGGCTGCATGCCCTGAGAGCCGACTTTGCCCGCGTCGGTGAGGCGGTCGCCGTGCGTCCGGGTCGTGGAACTCTCTGTCTCGGTGCGCACCGCGGTGGACCTGCTCCACGACCAGCCTCGGGAGATCGTCGACTCCCATCCCGGGAGGAGCGCCCCGATGAATTTCACCATAAAGGCCGAGGCCTTCGGACCAACCTTCGTATCCCATTTCTTCGCGGAGCTCAAGCCGATGAGTTCGGCGGACTTCGTCTTCCTGCTGAACGTGGTGCCGGCCGGGGCCTCCGGCAAATCGCGCAGGTCGTCCATCGTGGCCTTCAGCGTCACGGTGGCCACGTAGTCCCGGAAAGTCCCGTCCTTGACCAGCCGGAACGACAGTCCGCGGCCGGTGAGCATGGTGTCGACCAGACGGCTCAGCTGTTCCTCCGACAGGTGCGCCTTCGCGGAGTCGCGACGTTTGAGCAATACCTCGACCGTCGACTTCAATCCTCCGCTGAGCTTCGGGTCGTCGAACTCGACGAGAAAGCCGCCGCGCGTCAGGTGGTACCACCGCCGGCCGGGAACGCGCCGCAGCACATCGGCGATCCGGTTGTAGAGCGCGTCGCGGAGCCCGAGATCTTCGACGAAGGCACCCCCGACGGAAGTGAGTTCCTCGATGTGGCGTGGCGCGTAGACCTGGCGTGGGGCAGCGGTTTCCGTCGTTTCGCCATCCGCGTCGCGCAGTGCGCCGGTACCGGTCGATTCGCTCGCAGAGCCGTGGAAGGCCGACTGATTTCCGGAAGCCTTACTGGAGTCCAGGAATGCGGGCCCATTGGCAGAAGCCTTACTGGAGTCCAAGAAAGCCGGCCCGTCCCCAGAACTCTCACTCGACGAATCCAAGAAGGTCGGCCCATCCCCAGAACTCTCACTCGACGAATCCAAGAAGGTCGGCCCATCCCCAGAACTCTCACTCGACGAATCCAAGAAGGTTTCCCGGTGCTCGCCTCCGAGGCCAGGTTGCGCGTCGCCAGCCGCGAGCGAGCCGGTTCCGCTCTGGAGACCGGCGCGCTCGACGCTGTGCCAGGGTGCCGTCTGGAATGCCTCGATCCAGCCGTCCAGCGTGAACGGCTCGTGCCCAAGCTGCCGGACTTCCAGCCGGTGCACTGTCTTGAAGCGAATGACCTGCCCGGTCGTCACGACCGAGTCGGCTAGGGACATCTTGCGCCGGTTCTCCTGCCCGTGCTCAGCGGCGAAGGACATCCCGACGCCGGGACCGACGCCGAGGGCCACCCCGCCCAGCCCGCTGGCCGGGGTGGCCGCGATCAAGGCAGTGCCGCCCAGCGGCCGTTTCGTCGAGGTCTGTTTCGTCACAGTGTCTTCGACGGTATTCGTCGTGGTGCTCTCCGCTTCCGCCAGCGATTCGACGACCTGCACAGTCTGTGCGACAGCTCGCATCTCGAACCTCGTCGGCCGGCCGAACCAGCGCTTGCTGTACGGGCCTTTCGCGACGTCGTCCGAGCGCACCCACCCCAGGTTGGCGGAATCCGGGTCGCCAGGGTCGACGAACACCGCCATCTCCGGCCACCGCGCTTTGAGGTTCGCGTCGCTGAAGAAGTTCTGCAGGGTCTCCCTGCCCGCCGCGCCGACCTCGGTCAACGCCGTGGGCAAACCCTCGGCGACCTGGTCGTAGAAACTGCTGCCCGGAGTGCGGGAGTACACCGCTTCCGGCGGCGCGTCCTTCGGCAACGGCCGCGTGACCGGAACCGGCGGACTGGCCTCGTCGTCGGGCTCGCGGAACCCGGTCGGCACCTTGACCCGCACCTGTCCGATCACCGACATCTCTTCCCCGGACCGGCCGACCGGCTCGATCTTCCGCCCGCCGGAGTCGGTCAGCGCGTAGGTGATCTTGACCGGCACCTCCACCTTGCGAAGGGACTTGGTCTCGACGGTGTTCTCAACCTCCACTCCGCGCTCCGTACCGCCCTCGGCGGCGCTGTTCGGCCCAATCGGAAGCTGCGCGGTAACGAACACCGACACCGGCGGCGCGACCGGAATGCTCCCGATAGCGGCCGAGAGGTCGAGATGCTGTTCGCGCGAACTGCTCTGCGCATCCGTCACCGAACTCTTCGTCTTCCCCTTCGCCTTCGCCGCGGTCGGATCGGCTCCGGCGTCCGGCATCGTCGCGTCGTCCCACCGGAACTCCGCCTTGATCGTCAGCTCGTAGTTCTCGTTGCCGGCTCTGATCCGGTACGGAGCCGTGGCGTTCTTGCCGATGAGGTCCGTGACGTTGCTGATGATGTCCTCCTGCGCGCCCAGCACGACCTCGTTGTCGCGCAGTTCGGGCACCAGCGAGTACAGGCCGGCCGGCCCGTCCAACAGGTCGGCTCCGACCACTGGTCCATCCTGTTTTGACGGTCCCGCGGTCAGGTTTTCGCGCAAGTAGGACGGGAGCTGCGAGACCCAGCCGGGCGGCTCGGCGGTCCCTTCCGAACCGGGCTCCGCAGGGGCATCCGGCGAAGCGGGGGCGTCCGGCCGATGCGGGTAGTGCATCAGTTCGGCCGTCTCCGGCACCGAGCCCAGGGGTGGGATCTGCTCGCTGGGCCGCCGGCGCGGAACCACGGGCAATCCCGAACCGTCGGCCAGCGGGCTCTCCCGCCGGGCCGCGGGCCGCTTCCCGGCACCCGACCGCGACGAACTGACACCGGCGGCCGGCACGTCCGGCGGTGCTGCCAGCTCGGCCTTCGAGTCAGCGCCGGTTGCTGCCGGCCGGTGCTGCCCGGGCTGCGGGACGTCGTCGCCGAGCGCGAGAGCGCCCGGGGCCGGCTGCGCGCCCGGGGCCAGCCCGGTGAACACGCCGGCCCGCGAA
>NZ_JBHZAG010000017.1:40560-127887 GCF_042754125.1 Amycolatopsis sp. NPDC059235 | reverse complement strand
AAGGGTTGTGGGAGAGTAGGACACCGCCGAACTTAACCAAACAGTCTGGGCCCCGGTCGAGAACCCGCAGCGGTTCTCCCGGGGCCCAGACTCATGTTCGCGTCCGCTCGAGCAGGGCGCCGGCCGACCTCAGGGTCCGCCCGCGCGAGGTTGCTCCGAACGGGCCCGTAGGATAGTCAATCGGCCCTCGTAGCGGGGGCCGTCCTCAGAATTCCAGAGTTGTCTATGGCAGGAGGCCAGGTGTCCGAGTTCGGTCGACGTGACTCAGCGGATGAGGGGTCCGGTCGGTCGGGACGCCGCGACCAGGACTCCCGCGGCGGACGGTCCGACGCGCCCCGGGGAGACCGGCGCGGCGCGCGGCAGGACCGCGGCGGGCGGGACAACGCCCACCAGGGCCGGCCCCGCCGGGACGACCGCGGCGCACGCGGTACCGGCGGCTTCGCCGGCCGCCCCGGCCACGGCGACGGTCCCCGCGAACAGCGCGGCGGATACGCCGGCAAACGCGACGACGACCGCGACTTCCGCCCTCGCGGCAAGCGCGACTTCGACCGTCCGCAGGGCAAGTCGTACGGCGACCGCTCCGGCGGACCCGGCGGCAAGTCCTCCTACGGCGACCGCGGGCGTCCGCAGGGCAAGCCGTCTTACGGGGAGCGCTCCGGCGGGCGCTGGAACGACGACCGGCGCGGTGGCGACGACCGTCGTGGCGGGTACTCGGGCGGCGACGACCGGCGTGACAACGACCGGCGCGGCGGCTACGGCGACCGCGACAACCGCGGCGGCAAGCCCGGCGATCGCGATGCGCGCGGCGGCTACCGCGACGACCGGGGCAGCAAGCCGGGCGGATTCCGGGACGACCGGGGCGGCAAGCCCGGCGGGTACCGGGACCGGGACGACCGCGGTCCGCGCGACGGCGGATTCCGTGGCGGGAGCCGGAGTTCCGGTGGATTCCGTGACGATCGCTCCGGTGGGAACCGGGGGGACCGGCGCGACGACCGCGGGTTCCGCAACGACCGGGACGACCGTCGGGACAACCGTTCGGGCGGCTTCCGCAGCGACCGGCGTGACGAAGGCGGCTACCGCGGCGACAACCGGCGGGACGACCGTTCCGGCGGGTTCCGCGACAACCGTCGGGACGACCGGCCGGGCGGTTTCCGCAACGACCGGCGCGATGAAGGCGGTTACCGCGGAGATCGTCGGGACGACCGTTCGGGCGGATTCCGCAATGAGCGGCGCGACGAGGGCGGTTACCGCGGCGGGGATCGTCGGGACGACCGTTCCGGTGGGTTCCGCAGCGACCGTCGTGACGAGGGCGGCTACCGGGGCGACCGGTCCGGTGGGTATGGCGGCAAGCGGCCTGGCGGGGACCGCCGGGACGACCGGCAGGGCGGGTTCCGGCGTGATCGGGACGGCGACTCCGGCGGGTTCCGGAAGGACCAGCGCGACGGTGGTTTCCGCAAGGACCGTCAGGACGACAGTGTCCGGGGGCGTCGCGACGAGGTCGAGGAGACCGCGTCGGCCGCAGCCGGGGAATCGGCGGTGGTCGACGAGGTGACTGCGGGCTCGGGTGCCGAGTCGGGTTCGGTGGACCGCGTCGAAAATGCCGAGGCTGCTGAGGGCCAGGAGCGGCGCGACTCGGACGGGCGCGACGACCGCGAGGACCGGGGCGAGCGGCAGGACCGTCGGGAGCGCGACAACCGCGACAACCGCAGCGACCGTGGCGGTCGTGACAACCGTGGAGATCGCGGTGACCGTCGCGACCGCAGGGACGACCGTCCCCGCACGAAGCGGCCGGTGACTGTCGAGGAGCAGGACGCCGCCCTCGCCCGCGAGCTGCTCGAAGCGCCGGAGCTGCCCGAAGACATCGAGTTCTCCGACCTCGACGAAGAGGTCCGCCGCGAGCTGCGGACCCTGCCGAAGGGGCTCGCGGAGACCGTCGGGAAGCACCTGGTCGCCGCTGGCGGTCTGGTCGACGAAGACCCGGAAGCCGCGCTCGAGCACGCCCGGTACGCGAAGACCAAGGCGTCGCGGGTGCCGATCGTGCGCGAAGGGCTCGGGCTGGTCGCCTACCACGCGGGCAACTGGCAGGAAGCGCTGTCCGAACTGCGCGCCGTCCGGCGGATGACGCGCAGCGACGAGCACATCGCGATCATCGCGGACGCCGAGCGCGCGCTGGGCCGTCCGGAGCGCGTTCTGGACCTCGCCAAGGAGACCGACAAGGAACGGCTCACCAAGGCGACCCAGGTCGAGCTGGCGATCGTCGCGGCGGGTGCGCGGCGCGACCTCGGGCAGTTGGACGCGGCGGTCGTGTCCCTGCAGGGGCCAGACCTCGCAGCGGCCAAGCGCGACCCGTGGAGCGCGCGCCTGTTCTACGCCTACGCCGACAATCTCGAGGCGGCCGGGCGCAAGGAAGAGGCCGTGCAGTGGTTCCTGAACGCCGCTGAGGCCGACGCCGAGGACGAGACCGACGCCGCCGAGCGCGCCGCGGATCTCGCGAACGCGTCGAACGAGGCGAACGGACCGGCCGAGGCAACCGAGCTGAACGAGTCAGGCGAGCCGACCGGGTCGGATGACTGACGTGGCCTACGACGCGCTGCTGTTCGATCTCGACGGCACCGTGTACCACGGGCCGCGGGTGATCGACGGGGCCGCGGAAACCGTGGCCGCCGTGCGCGAGCAGGGCACGGCGGTCCGGTTCGTGACCAACAACGCGTCAAAGGCCCCGTCCGCGGTCGCCGAGCACCTCCGGGACCTCGGCATCACCGCGGACACCGAAGAGGTGCACACAAGCGCTCAGGCGGCAGCCGCGCTCCTGCGGGACCGGCTGCCCGCCGGAGCGAAGGTGCTCATCGTCGGCACGGCCTCGCTCGGCGACCAGATCTCGGCGGTCGGACTCGAGCCGGTGCGGACCGCGGGCGACGACGTTTCCGCTGTGGTGCAAGGACATTCGCCGGAGACCGGATGGGCGGACCTCGCCGAGGCGAGCATCGTGATCCGGGCGGGCGGGCTGTGGGTCGCCACGAACACCGACACCACGCTGCCCACTGAGCGCGGGCTGATGCCGGGCAACGGATCCATGGTCGGGGCGCTGAAAATCGCCACCGGCGCGGAACCGGTGGTCGCGGGGAAGCCGGAGCCGTTGCTGTTCGAAACGGCTGCGCGCTCGGCGAAGGCGAAGCGTCCGCTGGTCGTCGGGGATCGGCTCGACACCGACATCGCGGGCGCGGGCGCGGCGGGTCTCGACTCGCTGTGCGTCCTCACTGGCATCGCGACTCCGGCGACGCTGCTCACCGCGATTCCGGCGGAACGGCCCACTCATCTGGGTGCGGATCTCACCGCGCTCGCGCAGCCGGCGGACGAATTGCGCGTCGGGAAGCGGTCCGGCTGGGAAATCAGCGAAAACGACGTGCTGACCGTTCGCGGCGAAGGGGACAAGCTCGACCTGCTGCGCGCGCTGTGCGATTCGGCGTGGCGCACCGGGGCGACCCGGGTGCGCGCGGAAGGCGACGCGGCCGCGGCGGCAGTGAGCGGGCTCGGGCTCGCCTGACTGGTAGTTTGGGCCTGTGCACCCGAACGTTCCGCGGCCGGTTCCCGGACCCCCGCCGATCCCCGGACCCGGCCCGCAGCAGACTGACCCGCGGGCTGGCATCGACGAGGCCGTCGCCGGGCTCGACGACCTCGACACGCTGCCGCCCGCCGAGCACGTGGACCGCTTCGAGGCCGTGCACACCGAGCTGACCGTGGCCCTGTCCAGCATCGACAAGGTCTGACCGGCGTGGCCAAACGGGCCAGGCTCGACGCGGAACTCGTGCGGCGCGGACTCGCCCGCTCCCGCGAGCAAGCCTCCGCGCTCATCACCGGCGGCAAAGTCACCGTGCGCGGCATGGTCGCCACGAAACCCGCCACCGGCGTGGAAAACGACGCGCCGATCGTCGTGAAGGACGAGGACGACCCGGGCTGGGCGTCGCGTGGCGCGCACAAACTCCTTGGCGCGCTTGAGCGTTTCGGCCCGGAAGGGCTGACCGTCGAAGGCCGCCGCTGTCTTGACGCGGGCGCCTCCACTGGCGGGTTCACGGATGTCTTGCTGCGGGGCGGCGCGGACAAGGTCATCGCCGCGGATGTCGGGCGCGGGCTTCTCGTGTGGAAGCTGCAGACCGACGATCGCGTCGTGGTTCTCGACCGCACGAACGTCCGCAACCTGACGCCGGACGTCCTCGGCGGCCAGGTCGATCTCGTCGTCGGCGACCTTTCCTTCATCTCGCTCAAGCTCGTGCTGCCCGCGCTCGCCGACTGCGCCCGCGACGGCGCGGATCTGGTGCCGATGGTCAAACCGCAGTTCGAGGTCGGCAAGGACCGCCTCGGCAGCGGCGGCGTGGTCCGCGATCCCGAGCTGCGCGTCGAATCCGTGCTGGGCGTGCTCGCCGAGGCCGCGAAGCTCGGCCTGTCGCTGCGCGGGGTGGTCGCGAGTCCGTTGCCGGGGCCGTCCGGGAACGTCGAATACTTTGTGTGGCTCCGCAAAACGGAGGCCGAAGACACCGGCGTCGACGATGCCGAGCGGCTGGTTCGCGCCGCAGTCCAGGAAGGACCTCAGTGACCGCCGAACGTGAAGTGCTCCTCGTGGTGCACCCCGACCGGGACACCACCCGGGAGGCCGCCCGCGAGGTGTCCCAGCGATTCGCGAAGGCCGGGATCCGGCTTCGCGTGCTCGACGAGGACGTTCTCCAGTTGATCGACCCGGACGGCTGCATGGCCAAGCCGTGCACCGTGGTCGCGCCCGAGCACAATCCCGCCGAGGGAGCCGAACTCGTGTTCGTGCTCGGCGGCGACGGAACCCTGCTGCGCGCGGCGGAACTCGCCCGTCCGGCCGAGGTTCCGGTGCTCGGCGTCAACCTCGGCCGCGTCGGCTTCCTCGCCGAGGCCGATTCGGACGCACTCGCCGACGCGGTGCAACGTGTCGTCGACCGCGAGTACCACGTCGAGGACCGGATGACGGTCGACGTCACGGTCACCGCCGACGGCGCGGAGATCTACCGGACCTGGGCGCTCAACGAGGCGAGCGTCGAGAAGTTCAGCCGCGAGCGGGTGCTCGACGCGCTGATCGAGGTCGACGGCCGCCCGGTGTCGTCCTTCGGCTGCGACGGCGTGCTGTGCGCGACGCCGACCGGTTCCACCGCGTACGCCTTCTCCGCGGGCGGGCCGGTGCTGTGGCCGGACGTCGAGGCGTTGCTCGTCGTGCCGAGCAACGCGCACGCGATGTTCTCCCGGCCGCTGGTCGTCTCGCCCGAGTCGGTGATCACCGTCGGCATCGACCCGACCGGCCCGAAAGCCGCGCTGACCTGCGACGGGCTGCGGTCGTTCGACCTTCCGCCGGGCGCGCTGGTGCGCGTCGTGTGCGGCAGGCAGCCGGTGCGGCTGGTGCGGCTGTGGGACGGCGTGTTCACCGACCGGCTGGTGTACAAGTTCGGCCTGCCGGTGCGCAGCTGGCGCGACCGGCGCGGCGGGGAGCGCCCGGGCGGCTGATTCGCGACGCGCCCGCACAAGTGTTCGACCAGCGAAAAGAAGAGTTAGCGGACCTCGGACGCACAGAACGTCGGTGCGGGCCGCTACCGTATGCGTCGTGCTGGCCGAGATGCGCATCCAGGGCCTCGGAGTCATCGAGGAAGCCCTGCTGGAACTGCACGCGGGCTTCACCGTGGTGACCGGTGAGACGGGTGCGGGCAAAACCATGGTCGTCACCGGGCTGCATCTGCTTTCGGGCGGACGGGCCGAGGCGTCGAAGGTCCGGAACGGGATGCTGAAGGCATTCGTCGAGGGCCGGTTCACCGTGGGCAAGGACGACGCGGCCGCCCGCATCGTCACCGATTCGGGGGCCGACGTCGACGAGGACGGCAGCGTCATCGCGCTGCGCACGGTCGCGGCCGACGGGCGCTCGCGGGCGCACCTCGGCGGCCGGTCGGTGCCGGTCGGGGTGCTGGCCGAGCTGTCCGAGCAGGTGATCGCCGTGCACGGGCAGAACGACCAGCTGCGGTTGCTGCGCCCGGCCGAGCAGCGCGCGGTGATCGACCGGTTCGCCGGCGAGGATGTCGGCGGTCCGCTCGCGCAGTACCGCCAGGTCCGCGAGGAATGGCTGGCCGTGCTCACCGAGCTGAGCGAGCGCTCCAACCGCTCCCGCGAGATGGCGCAGCAGGCGGACCTGCTCAAGCACGGGCTGAACGAGATCGACGCGGTCGCGCCCGAGCCGGGCGAGGACGTCGAGCTCACCGAGCAGATCAAGCGGCTCGCCGCGGTCGACGAACTGCGCGCGATGGCCACCGAATCGCACGCGGCGGTGTCCGGCTCGCAAGACGGCGACCCGGACGCGCCGGGGGCGCTCGGCCTGGTCGGCGAGGCGGTGCGACGGCTGGTGTCGGCGGAGGATTCCGCGCTGCGCGACCTCGTGCCGCGGCTGGAGGAGGCCTCCACGCTGTTGAGCGACGTCGGCGCGGAGCTGGGGAGCTACGTCGAGAACCTGGACGCGGACCCGGCGCTGCTGGAGAAGGTGCTCTCGCGCCAGGCCGATCTCAAACGGCTCACCCGCAAGTACGCCGCGGATGTCGACGGAGTGCTGGCGTGGGCCGAGGACGCGCGGCGCCGGCTCGAATCGATGGACACTTCCGAAGAGGCGTTGGCCGGGCTGGCGTTGCGCCGCGACGAGCTGGCCGTGCAACTGGTGGCGCACGCCACCGAGGTTTCCGCTGCGCGCGGCAAGGCGGCCGCTGAACTCGCCACGGCGATCACCAAGGAGCTGTCCGGTCTCGCGATGGGCCAGGCGGAGCTGGAGATCACCGTCGAACAGCGTCCGGCCGAGCACGGCGACCGGCAGGCGCTCGCGATCGACGGACACGCGGTGCACGCGGGCCCGGACGGCGTCGACGAGGTGGAACTGCTGCTGCGGGCGCACAACGGCGCGCCGCCGCTGCCGGTGCACAAGGCCGCCTCGGGCGGTGAGCTGTCGCGCGTGATGCTCGCGATCGAGGTGGTGCTGGCGCACGCGGACACCGTGCAGACGCTGGTGTTCGACGAGGTCGACGCCGGGGTCGGCGGCCGGGCCGCGGTGGAGATCGGACGGCGGCTGGCGCGGCTCGCGCGCACCCACCAGGTTCTGGTGGTCACGCACCTTCCGCAGGTCGCCGCGTTCGCGGACCAGCATTTGGTGGTGGACAAGGGAACCAGCGGCGGCGTCACGCGCAGCGGCGTGAAGACGCTCGACCAGAGCGACCGGGTGCGCGAGCTGGCGCGGATGCTCGCGGGCATGGACGGCACCGAGACCGGCCGCGCGCACGCCGAGGAATTGCTTGCCACCGCGGAGAAAGACAAGGCGAAGAACACCGGAGCGAAGCGCAAGCGCGCGAAGAAGGGCTGAGGCGGATTCCATGACCTGGGCCACGCTGGCCGACGTCGAAGCCGAACTCGCCCGCGCGCGGCGGGAGGACGATCTCGACCGCTTCCTCGAACTCCTCGGCGACGAGGAGCTTTTCGTGCCGATCCACCGGGACGAGGCGGAGCGGCTCGCGCAGGAGCGGACCTGGTCGCCCGCGAAAGCCTGCTGCGCGCACGGCGGCGAACCGTCGCTGCAGGTGTTCACCCGCGGCGCACTGCCGGATTTCGGTGCCGACGTGGTGTTTCTCAGCGGCGATCTCGACTGGGCCACGCACGGTCTCGGCCGCGAGGAACAGGTCGTGTTCAACCGCGGCACGCTCGCCGAATGGCGCGTGGGCGCGAACGCCGTGCTGCCGTGGGTCGACGCGAACCCGCACCGGGTCACCGCGGTGGAGCAGCAGGTCGAACGGCTTTACACGGCCAGGTACGGGCTTCTCGACGGTCCGGTCGCGCACGCGCTCGCGTGCGGCGCGCACCAGGCGGTGCTGTCGGCCGAACCGTGGAACGTCCTCGACGCGCGCTACCACGATTACGTCGCCGAAGTCCGCGGCCTGCGCGACTGGTGGGGCGTCGCGGACGCCGCCAGCTGGCGGGCCGCGATGGACCGGCTGCTCGGCGATTCCTACCAGCTCACCACCGGAAATCTCGTGCTCGTGCTGCGCGCCCGCAGCGGGCTGGCGCTGGACGTCTACGGCTGGGTCGAGCTGGTCCGGCAGTGGTGCGCCGACAACGACGCCGAGGACCAGGCCGAACCGCTCGTCGACGCGGTGCGCCGGATCGTCCGGTACGAACAGAGGTTCCGCGCCGACGGCCTGCTCGCTCCGGACGGCGTGGTGGACAGCATCATCGGCTGGGACGTCGGTCGCGCGGTCGAACTGGCCCGCTGGGGTTTGGCCGTCGGCTATTGCGACGCGCTCACCGCGGAATTGATGGTGCTGGAGGCAGGCGCGATCGCCCGCCGCTACCACGAATCGTGGGCGGAATTGTCCACCGGTTACGTGCTGGGCAGGCTGCTCGCGCTCGACGGCGAGGAATTCGGGCCGGAGTACGTCTCGGCCGCCCGGGTCCGCCACCGGCTGCTGAACGATCCCGCGAGCCCCTGGTCCAACCTCGATTTCGGAGCGGGCGGACCGCACAGTTAACCCCGGCTCCGCGCCCCGCGCGACATGGCTCACCACAACGAGTCATGTCCGCTTCGGCGCGTCGGCTCCGTCCCCAGGCACAAATTTGTCACCATCAGCCACATGAAGCTCACTGGTCTTCTCGCGCGGAACCACGAAGCCCTTCCCGGCGTCATCGGTGTCGCGCGGGTCGACCGGCGCACGCGGGAGCTGCTGCGCCGGGTCAGCGCCGGCGACATCGTCGTGCTCGACCAGCTCGACCTCGACCGGGCCACCGCCGACGCGCTGGTCGCCGCCGAGGTCGCCGCGGTGGTCAACGCCTCGCCGTCGATTTCCGGCCGGTTCCCCAACCTCGGCCCGGAAATCCTGGTGGCGGCGGGCATTCCGCTGATCGACTCGGTGGGCGGCGAACTGCTGCGCACCGTCAAGGACGGCACGAAACTGCGCGTGCACGAGGGCGCGGTCTACCTGGGGGAGCGGCAGCTGGCGACCGGGGTCGAGCAGACCCCGGAAAGCGTCGCCGACCAGATGATCGAGGCCAAGGCCGGGATGTCGACCCAGCTGGAAGCCTTCTCCGCCAACACGATCGAGTTCCTCCGCCGCGAGCGGACGCTGATCCTCGACGGCGTCGGCGTGCCGGAGCTGAAGGTCCCGGTGCGCGACCGGCACGTGCTGGTGGTCGCCGCGGGGACCGGGCACGCCGAGGACCTCAAGAAGCTCAAGAAGTACATCGGCGAGCACCGGCCGGTGCTGATCGGCGTCGACGCCGGCGCGGACACCTTGCGCGCGCAGGGCTATCAGCCCGACGTCATGGTCGGCGACCCGACCGGGATCGGCACCGCGACGCTGCGCAGCGGCGGCGAGGTCGTCGTCCCCGCGCAGCCGGACGGGCACGCGCCGGGCGTCGAGCGGATCCAGGACCTCGGCATCGGCGCGGTCACCTTCCCCGCGACCGGCAACGCCGAGGACCTCGCCCTGCTGCTGGCCGACGCGCACGGCGCGAGCCTCGTCGTCACCGTCGGGTTCCAGGCCACGCTGCGGGAATTCCTCGACCACGGCCGGTCCGGGTCGAACCCGTCCACGTTCCTCACGCGGCTCAAGCTCGGCACGAAGCTGGTCGACGGCAAGGCCGTCGCGACGCTGCACCGCAGCCGGGTGTCGCTCGGCGCGGTCGCGCTGCTCGTCCTCGCCGCCATCGTCGTCGTCGTGGCCGCGCTGCTGGTCTCCGACGTCGGCTCCGTCTACCTCGAGTGGATCCAGCACACCTGGTCCACGTTCGTCGCCTGGGTGAAGGGTCTCTTCACGTGATTTCCCTGCGGTACCACATCGTTTCCATCACCGCGTGCTTCCTGGCGCTGGCCGTCGGCGTGGTGCTGGGCTCGACCGCGCTCAACGGTTCGCTGCTGTCCGGGCTCTCGGACCAGAAGAAAGACCTCGGCACGCAGGTGTCGGATCTCCAGGCGCAGCGCAACGCGCTCAACGCGCGGCTGTCCGACGCGGACGCGTTCGCCGGGACCATGGGCCCGAAGGTCGTCGCGGGCGCGCTCGACAAGCGCAGCGTCGTCATCGTCACCACGCAGGACGCGCGCCCGGCCGACCGCGACGCGCTCAAGAAGCTCGTGGGCCAGTCCGGTGCCTCGGTGACCGGCGAACTGCAGCTCACCAGCGCGTTCACCGACCCGGCGAAGGCCGACCAGCTGCGCGACGTCGTCACGCGGCTGCAGCCGGCCGGGGCGAAGTTCCCGACCGCGGGCGACTCCGGCACGCTCGCCGGCGCGCTGCTCGGCTCGACGCTGCTGCTGGACAAGGCGAGCGCGAAACCGCAGTCGAGCGGCGACGAACTGGCCGCCGCGCTCGGCGGGCTGACCGACGGCGGTTTCGTGAAGCCGAGCCAGGGCGTGCAGCCCGCGCAGCTGGCGATCGTGCTGACCGGCGCCCAGGAGACCGGCGACGGCGCGGGGGACCGGGCGGCGACGATCGCGCGGTTCGCGGCGCAGATGGACCGTTCCGGCGCGGGCACGGTGCTGGCCGGCGACCCGGGTTCGGCCGAGGGGTCCGGTCCGATCGGCGTCGTGCGCGCGGACACGTCGGCGACGTCGATTCTGTCCACTGTGGACAACGCGGATTCGGCGGCAGGCCGGGTGGCGACGGTGTTGGCGTTGCAGGAGCAGCTCAACGGCGGTTCGGGGCGTTACGGCATCGCGGGCAACGCGCAGGCGATCGCGCCGGGCGTGGCCACTTCGGGGAACTGAACGAGAGACTTTTCGCCTCCCGCACAAGAGTCGGCGGCGGTGCTGGATTCCCTTCGAGGGTGGGGGAATCCGGTACCGCCGCCGACTTTGTGCGCCTGCCGCGATCGGGCGGATCCCGGCGGCGTCCCGCGGACAAGAGCCGGCGGCGGCACCGGAATCCCTTCGGGGTAGGGAATTCCGGCACCGCCGCCGTTATTCATGCGCCTGCTGCGGGGTCAGCAGGTGCCGTTGTCAGCCCAGACCGCCGCGCTGCCGGGCTGTTCGCCTCGCGTCCACCACTTGGCGGACCAGCGGTGGCCGTTGAAGGACACCACCGCTCCCGCGTTGTAGGACTGGGAGGTGTTCCACGCCGCCGGGCACGCGGTCGTCGGACCGCCGCCGCCGGAGCAGGCTCCGTTGTCCGTCCACACGTCGGCGCTGCCGGGCTGCTCGCCCTGCGTCCACCACTTCGCCGTCCAGGTGTGGTTGTTGTACGACACGACCGCGCCGCCGTTGTACACCTTGCCGGAGTCCCAGGCCGCCGCCGTGCACTGGCCGCCCGGCGGAGTCGTGGGAGTGGTCGGCGTAGTGGGCGTGGTCGGGGTCGTCGGAGTGGTCGGGGTCGTGGGTGTGGTCGGCGTGGTGGGCGTCGTCGGGGTGGTCGGCGGCGGGCCGGAACAGCCCTCCGTCGGCGCGGCGAGCCCGTCCACGACGGCGTGGAACAGCGTCGAATCAGGGTCGAGGTCGTACAGCGAGAACATCATCGCGCCGCCGAGGCCGTTGCAATGGATGTAATCGGTGCGTGCCTTGATCGACTGTTTCGACGAACCGCCGTAGAAGCTCGTCCCGTCGTAGAACCACGCGGATTGCGTTGTCGGGTCCCAGAACGTCGTCGACGGATTGTCGACCACGCCGGAGAGTTCCTTGTACATCGCGACGCCGGGCACGTTGCCGCTCAACGGATGCGGCGCGGACGGACCGGTCGCTGTCTGGTACAGCCCGTGGTTCGAGCCCGCGGGAACGCCGGTCCAGCCGCGATAGTAGAACGGAATGCCCAAGGTCAGCTTCGAAGCCGGGAACCCGCCGGGGATGCCGTACGCCGGATCGCCTTGCGTGTACGCCTTCATCACCTGATCGATGGTGTATTTCTCGGTGCCCGGCGGGATGGTCGGCGACGGATCGTTCGCCGAGGGGTAGAGCGGGTCCTGGAAGTTCGTCGGACCGGTCTTGTCCCACGCGCCGTGCATGTCGTAGGTCATCGGGTCCGCGAAGTCCATGTACTGGTGGATCTTGTCGGTCTGGATCTTCGCGATCTTGTCCTGGCCGCCGGGCAGGGCGGCCGACAGCGCGTAGTGCTTGCCCAGCGCGTCCATCTGGCTGCGGAACTCGGCGAGCAGCGAGGTGAAGTTCTGGGTGTCGTTCGGGCTGTAGTGGTTGCCCGTGTGGCCGCCGGGGTGCGCCGGGTACTCCCAGTCGATGTCGAACCCGTCGAAGATGTTCGCGGCGGTGCCGGGGCCGCCGAAGCCGCCCGCGTTCGGGATGTTGCCCTTGATGAACATGTCGATGCAGGAGCTCACGAACTTCTTGCGCGAGGCGTCGCTCGCCGCCGCGTCGGAGAAGTACTTCGAATACGTCCAGCCGCCGAGCGACAGCAGCACCTTCAGGTTCGGGTGCCGGGCCTTGAGTTCCTGCAGCTGGTGGAAGTTGCCGACGATCGGCATGTTGTAGGTGTCGGCGGAACCGTCGACGCTGATGTCCGAGCCGAACGACTTCTGGTAGTCGGCGAACTGGTCGCCCGCGCCGTCGCCGGCGTTCGGGTCGTCCTCGCCGCCCGGGTCCGGGGTCGTCGCTTTCGTGGTCTCGAAGCAGGTGAGGTTGTTCGGGTCGATGTTCTCGAAGTCGTAGAGCAGGTAGTCGATGTTGTCGGCGATCTTGTCGACGTTCTTGAGGTAGTAGGCGTTCTGGTAGATGCTCCATTGGTCGAAGTAGGCGATGCGCATCCCTCCCGAGGAGGGCGCGGGCGTCGCGGTGGCCGGGGCGGGCCGGGCCAGGATGGTGAGACCGGCCACGACCACGGCGGCCACGGCGGCGCAGGCCACGGCCAGCGGTCTCAAGGTCCGGTGGGGCATAAGCGTTTCTCCCTCGCACAAGCGAAGTCCGCCCGCCGCACCGGAATGCGCGGCAAGCGTCGGACAACGGGTGATCACTGCAGGAGCGGGGGCCGGCCCGCATTCGAATGTGAACCAGGGCACAGCCGGAGTCAATACTGTGGACTAGACCAATTTCCCGGCCGGGGCGATTTGTGGTGAAGTGTCCGGAAACGCCCGACGAACGGCCTGTTCCAAGCGGGGCGAGTGGTCCGGTGCCGCGGGGTGGCGCCGGTTCACCCGTACGGGTGTGGCTGACCCGACACCCGTTCCGCGCGGCATCAGGCGAGTCTCAGGAAGATCATGGGTGGCTCACAGCTGCGCACGAGAGCCTGGCACCATGAGCGCCAACGACCCCGGGAGCACGGCCGAACGATGACCACTACCGAGATCCCGCTCGTCCGTGCGGACGAGCCGGCGCCCGCCAGGCCGACGCACCTGCGGCAGCTCGATTTGTACCGCGTCGTCACGTTCGCGCTGGTCATCCTCATCCATGTGATCGGCTCCACGACCTTCCAGCAGGACGTCGTCGCCGACGCGATCCAGACGCCGCTGCACCTGACCCGCGAGGCGTTCTTCGCGCTGACCGCGTTCGTGCTCGTGCTGGGCTACCGGGACCGTCCGGTGCCGGCCGGGAAGTTCTGGCGCAAGCGGTTTCCGCTGGTCGCGGTGCCCTACGTGGTGTGGACGGTCATCTACCGGGTTTATTCGCTGATCACCTCGGATCAGCCGTTCGGGTCGATCGGCGCGCAGCTGCGCACGCTCGGGCTCGACCTGCTCACCGGGAACGCCTGGTACCACATGTATTTCATGCTGGTGACGCTGCAGGTGTACCTGCTCTTCCCGTTGCTGGCCAAGCTGTTCGACCTGATCCGCCGCCGTCCGTGGACGGTGCTGGCGGTCTCCGGCACGATCCAGGCGGCGGTGGCGATTTTCATGAGCTACCCGCCCGCCGTGCTGGGCTACGGTTTCGTCAGCCAGTTCTTCGCGACTTTCGTCGTGTACCAGTTCTACATGCTGCTCGGTGCCGCGGCGGCGCTGCACTTCGAGGCGGTGCACGCCTGGCTGCGCACGCATTCGCGCTGGGTGCTGCTGGCGATGGCGGGCGGGCTCGTGATCGCGGAGACCGGCTACTTCGTGAGTGTCCACTTCGGAGAGTGGCCGGAGATGGCGTCGGACGCCTTCCGCCCGTACCTGATCCCGTGGTTCGTCGCGGCGATCGCCGGGATCTACCTGGCGGGCGCGCGCTGGGCGGAGAGCAGGCAGCGCGGCGGGCGGTTCGTGTCCTGGGCGGTGAACCGGTCGTTCGCGGTGTTCCTGACCCACCCGATCGCGATCGCCTTGCTGGATCCGCTGTTCGTGTACGTCGGGGACCGGTTCGGCGCGCCGTGGACGACGCTGGTGGCGTACCCGGCGACGATCGCGCTGACCTTCGGCATCGTCGAGGTGCTGCGGCGGCTGCCGTGGAGCAAGGCGCTGACCGGGCGCGCCCGGGTGCCGGTGCGCGCCTGAGCGGTCATTCCCCGGGCCAGGTCCGGTGTTTGTCGAGCGGACGGGCGTAGGACCCGGCCCGGCTGGTGCGCAATCCCAGCGCCACCAGGGATTCCGCGAGCCGGACCGCGGCGGCGACGCCGTCGACCACCGGGACGTCGAGCATCGCCGACATCTTGCGGTCCAGCCCGGTCATCCCGGCGCAGCCGAGCACGAGCACCTCGGCCCCGGCGTCGCGCGCCCGCAGACCCGCGGTGAGCAGGGCCGATTCGGTCCGTTCCTCGTCGCGCAGCTCCAGCACGCTCAGCCCGGTGCCGACGACCGCGACGCAGTTGCGGTCCACGCCCGCCGAATGCAGGCTGTCTTCGATCAGCCCGCACGTGCGGTCCAGCGTCGTCACCACTCCGTACCGGCGGCCGAGCAGCCCGGCGAGATGCGCCGCGGCCTCGGTGATGTCGACCACCGGCACGTCCAGCAATTCCCGCGCGCCCTCGCGGCCGTGCTCGCCGAAACCGGCGAGGACGACCGCGTCGAACGATTCCTCGGTGGTGCGCAACAAGTCCAGCACCGCGGCCGCGGACAGGAAGCTGTCCAGCCAGCCCTCGGCCGATTCCGGGCCCCACTTCGGCGTCAGAGCGACGATTTCGGTGCCGGGGCTGGCCGCGGCCCGCGCTCCGGTCTCGATCTCCTTCGTCATGGCCTCGGTGGTGTTGCAGTTGGTGACGAGGATCCGCATCAAGCCCTCCGCTGGCGGTACGAAACGGCGTAGTAGAGCAATCCGGCGCTGGCGGTGCCGAGGAACCAGGAGTACGGCGCGGCCGGCGCGAAGAACGGCACCAGCGCGATCACCGCGGACAGCACGGCGCACGGGAAGAACGCGGCCATCGCGCGCGGATTCACCTTGGGGTACTTGCCGTCGCGGACGAACAGCTGCTCGACGTCGACCTTGCCGCGGCGGATCAGGTAGTAGTCGACGATCATGATCCCGAACAGCGGCCCGAGGAACGCGCCGAGCCCGCCGAGGAAGTAGTTGACCACCACCGGCGACGAGTACAGCTTCCACGGCAGCACGCACAGCGCGGCGACGGCGCTGATCATCCCGCCGACGGTGAACGAGATCCGCTTCGGCCAGATGTTGGCCAGGTCGTAGGCGGGGGAGACGAAGTTCGCGACGATGTTGACGCCCATGGTGGCGATCGCGAAGGTCAGCGCGCCGATGATCAGCACCGGCGTGTTGTGCACCTTGGCGAGCAGTTCGGCCGGGTCGGTGATCGCCTCGCCGAACACCTGCAGGCTGCCGGCGGTGACGATCACCGACAGCAGCGCGAACGCCGTCGAGTTCACCGGGAGGCCCCAGAAGTTGCCGCGCCGCACCGTTTTCTGGTCCGGGGCGTTGCGGGAGAAGTCGCAGAAGTTGAGCATCAGCGTGCCGTAGGTGGACAGGATCAGCCCGGCCGCGCCGAACCACTGCCGCACCTGCTCGCCGCCGGACAGGTGCCGGGGGCTGCTGGTGAACGAGATGTGCCAGTGGCTCGCGGCGAGGATCCAGACCGCGAGCGCGATCATGACGATCCAGATCAGCGGCCCGCACCAGTCCTGGAACTTCCGCACCGCCTCCATGCCGCGGGTCAGCACGAACGCCTGCACCAGCCACAGCGCCACGAAACACATCCAGCCGAGCGCGTGCAGGCCGAGGAAACTGTGCTCGGTCAACGGTTTCAGGCCGGGGTCGATGGCCAGCACGAGCAGCGTGATGGCGACGCTCGCGAGATAGGTCTGGATGCCGTACCAGAAGATCGCGATCACCGCGCGGATCAGCGCGGGGAGGTTCGCGCCGAAGGTGCCGAAGCTGATCCGCGCCACCACCGGGAACGGGACGCCGGTGCGCTGCCCGATCCGGCCCATCAGGTTCATCCCGAAGAAAATGATCACGAACCCGAACAGCAGCGCGGTGAACACCTGCCAGGCCGACAGCCCGAGCACGAACAGCCCGGCGGCGAAGGTGTAGTTGCCGAGGTTGTGCACGTCCGACATCCAGAGCGCGAAGATGTCGTACACCTTCCAGCGGCGCTCCTTGGCGGGCGCGAGGTCCTCGTTCCACAGCCGGGGGTCGGGTTCGGTTGTGCTGGTCGCGCTGGTTTCGGTGGACGGGGCGTGCGTCATTGCAGACCTCCGGTCGACGTGCCGGCAGCTTTGGTATCCCAAACTTGGGATCCCAAATATCGCTCCGCGCGGCTGCTGAGTCAACCCCCTTCCCGATAAACTCGGCGATGTCCGATGCCGGCCGGCGTCGGCGCGGAGAGGGGGACAGGTGGGCGCCACGGAGGATCGGCAGCCGCTGGCGGCGACGCGGGCCCGGGTGCTCGACGAGCTGCGCGAGCGGATCCTGACCGGGCGGCTGCGGCCGGGGGACCGGCTGGTCGAGCGCGAACTGGCCGAGGATCTCGGGGTGTCGCGGGTGCCGGTGCGCGAGGCGATCCGCAGCCTCGAATCCGAGGGGTTCGTGGTCGTGCCCTCGCCCCGGCGGGTGGTGGTGCGGCAGCTGGCGCGGGTGGACGTCGAGGAGCTGTTCGACGTCCGGGAGGCGCTGGAAAGCCTCGCCGCCGCGCGCGCCGCGGAACGGGCCGGGAAACCGGAGATGCGGCGGCTGGAGCGGCTGCTCGCCGAGTCGGCGCGGGTCACTCAGGGTGGCGACGGCGCGCGGATCTCCGAGGTCAACAGCAGGCTGCACGACGAGATCGTCGCCGTCGCGGGCAACCGGCTGCTCACCACGATGCTGCATCCGCTCGAAGGCCAGCTGCGGTGGCTGACCAGCCAGAACGAGCACTGGGACGAACTGCTCGACGAGCACCGCCGTCTGGTGGACGCGATCGGGTCCGGCGACGTGGAGCGGGCGCGCGAGTATGCGGCCGAGCACGTGCGGGTCAACCGTGCGGTGACGTTGCGCGATCTGTTCGGGGACGACGAGCAGGACGAGCGCCCGGCGGGCTGACCGTCTAGTAAGGTGACCCTAACTTCGAGCTGGGGGTCGCTGATGGCGCACGTGCAGGGCGAGCCGGAGTGGGTGTCCACAAAGGACGGACGACGGCTGTACGCGATGGTGCTGCCCGGTCCCGGCTCCGGTCCGACGGTTGTGTTCGAGGCCGGGGCGGGCGCGGGCCGGTCTTCGTGGGGGCTTGTGCAGCCGCTGGTCGGCGAGTTCGCGCGGGCGGTGGTCTACGACCGCTCCGGGCTCGGCCGCAGCGCGCCGGATCCGTCCGGGCGGACGCTGGACCGGATGGCCGACGACCTCGTGGACGTGCTGAGCCACTTCGGTTCGGGGCCGTACGTGCTCGTCGGGCACAGTGCCGGGGGACCGATCGTGCGGCTCGCCGCGTCCCGGACCTCGGCGAAAATCGCGGGTCTCGTCCTGGTCGACCCGACCGACGAAGCGGCGGATGTCCTGTTCTCGCCCCGATTCCGCAGTGCCGAGCGGGCTTTTCTGCGCGCTGGCCGGGTCCTCGCGGCGACCGGGTTGCTGAAGTTCTTGTACCGACCGATGTTACGGGCGGCTCCCGAAGACGTCCGGCGCGATCTGGTGCGCGAAGGCTTTACGCCGCAGGTGTTGCGCACGCAGACCGAGCAGGCTCGGACGTTCCTTGACGAGTTGGCAACCTGGCGGGCAAACCCGCCTGCGCCGGGCGACTATCCGGTGACAGTCGTGTCCGGCGGGCGTGCTGGCGACGGCATGAACGCCGCGGTGCGCGCGCAGGCGAATGCCGCGCACGCGCAACGGGTTTCGCCGCATGGGCGGCATCGGATCGCGGAGAAGTCCGGGCATCTGGTGCCCATCACCGAACCCGAGGTGGTCGCCGATGAAATCCGCCGGATGCTCAGCTGACGGCGTCGGTCCAGGTCTCCACGAACTTCGGGAACGTCTTGCCGACGGTGTCCGGGTTCTCGACCAGCACACCGGGCACGCGTAGGCCCAGCACCGCGGCGGCCATCACCAGCCGGTGGTCCTCGTAAGTGTGGAAAACGCCGCCGTGCATCGGGGCCGGGGTGATTTCCAGGCCGTCTTCAAGCTCGGTGACGCCCGCGCCGAGTCCGGACAGTTCGGTGGCCAGCGCGGTGAGCCGGTCGGTCTCGTGGCCGCGCAGGTGCGCGACGCCGGTGATGCTCGACGGGCTCTCGGCGAAGCACAGCATCGTCGCGATGACCGGGGTCAGTTCGCCGACCTCGTGCAGATCGAGGTCGATGCCGGGGAACGCGCCGCCGCCGGTGACGGACAGGCCGGTGTCGTCCAGGGTCGCCTTCGCGCCCAGTTCGGCGACCAGGCCGCGCAGCCAGTCGCCCGGTTGCGTGGTCTGCTTCGGCCAGCCCTGCACGCGGACCGTCCCGCCGCCGACCACCGCGGCGGCCACGAACGGGGCCGCGGTGGACAGGTCCGGCTCCACGACGTACTCCGGGCACGACAGTTTCGCGGGCTCCACGTGGAATTCCGTGCCGGTACGGTCCACTGTGGCCCCGAACCGGCGCAGCATGTCGAGCGTCATCGCGATGTGCGGTTCGCTCGGCGGGGCGCCGCCGACCAGCCGCACCGTCACGCCCTGTTCGAACGCCGGACCGGCGAGCAGCAGCGCGGACAGGAACTGGCTGGAGGCCGACGAATCGAGGTCCACCCGGCCGCCGCGCAGCCCGCCGGTGCCGTGGACGGTGAACGGCGGCGCGCCGCGTCCGCCGTCGTCGATCCGCGCGCCGAGCTTGCGCAGCGCGGCCAGCAGCGGGTCGATCGGACGGCGGCGGATCGCGTCGTCGCCGTCGAACCGCACCGAGGCGTCGCCGAGGGTGGCGAGCGCCGGGGTGAACCGCGCCACGGTTCCCGCGTTGCCGAGGACGACCTCAGCCTCGTCGCCGCGTCCGCTGATGGTGCCGAGCGGGTGCACGAGGAAGCCGTCGATGGTCTTTTCCGACCGCGCGCCCAGCGAGGCGAGCGCGCCGAGCATCAGCTGGGTGTCGCGCGAATCGAGCGGATGGCGCACCCGGGTGGGCGCGCTCGCGAGCGCGGCGAGCACGTAGGCCCGGTTAGTGATCGACTTCGATCCGGGGACGCGCACCGCGGCGTCCAGAGAGGCGCCCGCGACCGGGGCGGTCCAGTGGTCATCGCGGAGGTTCGGCACGCCGCGAAGCCTAGCGCGGCGCGGGTGAACCGATTCCGCCGCGCCGGGAAGAGGCGTCGGCGAGCGATCTGGCCGGAGTGGGATATGCTGGCGGCCCGTGGGACTTCAGTCGCGGGCTACCAAGTATGTCTTTGTCACCGGAGGCGTTGCCTCCTCTCTGGGTAAGGGTCTGACGGCGTCCAGCCTCGGACAGCTGCTCACTTCGCGCGGGCTTCGCGTGACGATGCAGAAGCTCGACCCGTACCTCAATGTCGACCCCGGGACGATGAACCCGTTCCAGCACGGCGAGGTGTTCGTCACCGACGACGGCGCCGAGACCGATCTCGACATCGGGCACTACGAGCGCTTCCTCGACCGCTCTCTCGACGGCAAGGCGAACGTCACCACCGGACAGGTGTACTCGGAGGTGATCGCCAAGGAACGCCGCGGCGAGTACCTCGGCGACACCGTCCAGGTGATCCCGCACATCACCGACGAGATCAAGGCGCGGATCACCGCCGCGGCCGGGCCGGACGAGAACGGCGTCGCGCCGGACGTGGTGATCACCGAGGTCGGCGGCACGGTCGGCGACATCGAGTCGCTGCCGTTCCTCGAGGCGTGCCGCCAGGTGCGCCACGACGTCGGCCGGGAGAACTGCTTCTTCCTGCACGTGTCGCTGGTGCCCTACCTCGCGCCGTCGGGCGAGCTCAAGACCAAGCCGACCCAGCACTCGGTCGCCGCGCTGCGCAACATCGGCATCCAGCCGGACGCGCTGGTGTGCCGGGCGGACCGGGAGATCCCGGACGACCTCAAGCGCAAGATCGGCCTGATGTGCGACGTCGACACCGAGGCGGTCATCGCCTGCCCGGACGCGCGCTCGATCTACGACATCCCGAAGGTGCTGCACGGCGAGGCGCTCGACGCCTACGTGGTGCGCCGCCTGGGCCTGCCGTTCCGCGACGTCGACTGGACGGTGTGGGGCGACCTGCTCGACCGCGTGCACAACCCGAGCGAGATCGTCCGGGTCGCGGTCGTGGGCAAGTACATCGACCTGCCGGACGCGTACCTCTCGGTCACCGAGGCGCTGCGCGCGGGCGGGTTCGCGCACCGCGCCAAGGTCGAGATCGTCTGGGTCGCCTCGGACGACGCGCAGACCGAATCCGGCGCGGCCTCCGTGCTGTCCGATGTGGACGGTGTGCTGATCCCGGGCGGGTTCGGCATCCGCGGCATCGAGGGCAAGGTCGGCGCGATCCAGTACGCGCGCACGCACGGCGTGCCGCTGCTCGGGCTGTGCCTCGGCCTGCAGTGCATGGTCATCGAGAGCGCCCGGAACCTGGCGGGCATCGAGGACGCGAACTCGGCCGAGTTCGACGACGACACCAAGCACCCGGTGATCTCGACCATGGCCGACCAGCGCGACGTCGTCGCGGGCGAGCGCGACATGGGCGGCACGATGCGGCTCGGCGCGTACCCGGCGAAGCTCAAGGCGGGCTCGCAGGTGGCCAAGGCGTACGGCGCGGGCGAGGTGTCCGAGCGCCACCGGCACCGCTACGAGGTGAACAACGCCTACCGCAAGCAGATCGGCGACGCCGGACTCGTGTTCTCCGGCACCTCGCCGGACGACCGCCTGGTCGAGTTCGTCGAGCTGCCCGCGGACGTGCACCCGTTCTTCGTGGGCACCCAGGCGCACCCCGAGCTGAAGAGCCGCCCGACCCGGCCGCACCCGCTGTTCAGCGCGTTCGTGAAGGCGGTCGTGGACCGCAAGGTCGCCGAGCGGCTCCCGGTCGAACTGCCCGAGACGCCCGTGGCGGCTCGGTGAGCGCGCCCGGCACGCACGAGTTCTCCGTGGCCGGCAGCACGGTCGTCCACGTGGGACGCGTCGTCGGCCTCCGGGTCGACGACGTCGTGATGCCCGGCGGGGAAACCGCCAAGCGCGAGGTGGTCGAACACCTCGGCGCGGTGGTGATCGCGGCGCTGGACAGCGAGGACAACGTCACGCTCGTGCACCAGTACCGGCATCCGCTCGGGCGCAGGCTGTGGGAGCTGCCCGCCGGGCTGATCGACAAGCCGGGGGAGGACCCGGTCGACGCGGCCCGGCGCGAGCTGGCCGAAGAGGCCGGGCTCGCTGCGGGCAGCTGGGACACGCTGGTCGACGTCGCGGCCTCGCCCGGGTTCACCGACGAGGTGGTGCGCGTCTTCCTCGCGCGCGATCTGTCCGAAGTGGACCGTGACGTGCTCGGCGAGGAGGAGGCCGACCTGGTGGTGCGGAAGTTCCCGCTCGCCGAGGCGGTCCGGATGGCTCTTTCCGGCGAGCTGGTCAACGGGGCGACTGTCTCGGGCGTGCTGTCGGCGCACGCGGTGCTGACCGGCGCGGCGAAGACGCGCCCGGCCGACGCGCCGTGGCAGGACCGGCCGTCGCGGTTCGCTCGCCGACTGGCCGAGGGCTGAATTTCCCGGTTCTGTCGGTGCGCCGTCCTAGAGTGTCGGCGTGGATGATGCGGGTGTCGAGGTGCGGGGCGCGATCGCCACGTACCTCGACCACCTCGTCGTCGAGCGCGGCACCGCCCGCAACACCCTCGACAGCTACTCCCGCGACCTCCGCCGCTACGCCGCCCATCTGGCAGCGGCGGGGGTCGCGCGGCTGGCCGAGGTAACGCCCGCGCACGTCACGTCGTTCGGCGCCGCGCTGCGCGAGGGCGACGAGGAACATCAGCCGCTGGCCGCGTCGTCGGCCGCGCGAGCGCTGGTCGCGGTGCGGGGGCTGCACAAGTTCGCGCACGCGGACGGTCTCACCGAGCACGACCCGGCGCGCGACGTCCGTCCGCCGGCCGCGGCGAAACGGCTGCCCAAGGCGTTGCCGGTCGCGGATGTCCTCAAGCTGCTCGACACTCCGCCGCCGGACGGGGAACGCGCCTTGCGCGACCGGGCGCTGCTGGAGCTGCTGTACTCGACCGGAGCGCGGATTTCCGAGGCGGTCGGGCTCGATGTGGACGACGTGGACGACACCGAGCGCACCGTCCTGCTCGACGGCAAGGGCGGCAAGCAACGGCTGGTGCCGATCGGCCGTCCCGCGCTGGAAGCACTCGACGCGTACCTGGTCCGCGCCCGTCCGGCGCTCGCCGCGAACGGACGCGGCACCTCGGCGATCTTCCTCAACGCCCGCGGCAGCCGGCTCTCCCGGCAAAGCGCGTGGCAGGTCCTCAAGGACACCGCCGAGCGAGCCGGGATCACCGCCGCGGTCTCGCCGCACACCCTGCGCCATTCGTTCGCGACCCACCTGCTCGAAGGCGGCGCGGACGTCCGTGTGGTGCAGGAACTGCTCGGCCACGCGTCGGTGACCACGACCCAGGTGTACACGCTCGTCACGGTGACGACGCTCCGAGAGGTCTACGCCACCGCGCATCCGCGCGCGCTCGGCTGAACGCTCCAGCGGTCCTAGAGCCTTCCCACGCTGCGGTGACTCGGCCCGTGCGGCCCGGCGCGGCGCTTTGCCGGTGCTCCGGAAATCCGCATAGGCTGCGCCAGACCCCGCCGAACAAGGAGCTTTCGCGCCATGTCGACACCGACCCCGAACCAGCCGGAGGACCCGGCAGCGCCAGCCGGGCCAGCCGGGTCCGCCGGGACCTCCGGTTCGGCCGCGGCGAATCTCGAGCACGCGCGGATCGCCACCCCGGCGGACCACGAGGGCGACGAGCCGGAACGGCCGCTGACCCGCGCCGAACGCGCCCGGATGCGGGCGAAGGAGCGCGCGGAGAGCGGGATCGGGCCGACCGGGCGGCCGCTGCGCGAGATCCCCGAGCCGCCGCCGCTGGAGCGGCACGGCCCGGCGAAGGTGCTCGCGATGTGCAACCAGAAGGGCGGGGTCGGCAAGACCACGTCCACGATCAACCTCGGCGCCGCGCTCGCCGAATGCGGCCGCCGCGTGCTGCTGGTCGATTTCGACCCTCAGGGCGCGCTGTCGGTCGGGCTCGGCATTCAGCCGCACGAACTGGACCAGACGGTCTACAACGTCATCATGGAGCGCTCGGTGCAGATCGAGGACGTGCTCCGCAAAACCCGCGTCGACGGCGTTGACCTGCTGCCGAGCAACATCGACCTGTCCGCGGCGGAGGTCCAGCTCGTCGCAGAGGTAGGGCGCGAGCACACGTTGTTACGGGTCCTTCGTCCGGTGATGAACGACTACGACTATGTTCTTGTCGACTGCCAGCCCTCGCTCGGCCTGTTGACGGTGAACGCATTGACCGCCGCGGACGGTGTGATCATCCCCCTGGAGTGCGAGTTCTTCAGTCTGCGAGGCGTCGCGCTCCTGATCGACACGATCGAGAAGGTGCAGGAACGCCTCAACCCCAAACTGGACATCACGGGGATTCTCGCCACGATGTACGACCCGAGAACCCTGCACTCGAAGGAGGTCATGGCTCGCGTGGTCGAGGCATTCGGCGACACCGTGTTCGACACGGTGATCAACCGCACCGTGCGGTTCCCCGAGACGACGGTCGCGGGCGAGCCCATCACGACCTGGGCCCCCAAATCCGCCGGCGCCGCGGCTTACCGCGCGCTGGCCCGCGAGGTGATCGCTCGGTGAGCAGGCGCGCTTCCCTGCCCGGAGCGTCGGAACTCTTCCGCCTCACCTCCAGCCCGGCGACCCCCGCACTCGAACGCCCCTCCGTGCCCGCTCCGGCGGAACCGGTGGCCCCGCGCGGCAAGCCGAGCGCCCCGGCGGACACCGACCAGCTGGCCCGCAACGCGGCGCGCAGCGGGTCCGGGCGCACCAAGCACGACGCGAAGATCACCGTCTACGTGTCCGGCGAGGAACTGCTCGCGATGGAGCAGGCCCGGCTGAACCTCCGCGCCAAGCACGAGCTGGTCGTCGACCGCGGCAGGCTGGTCCGCGAAGCGGTCGCCGTGCTGCTCGCCGACTTCGACCAGCGCGGCGAGGAATCCGTGCTGGTGCAGCGATTGCGGTCGGACGCTGAGGACGGCGGAACCGAGGGCTGATGGACGAACCGGCATCGGCCGAGCTGCCGGAGCCGGAAGCGGCGGTCTCGGAAAACCCAGAAAGCACGGAAGAACCCGGCGATGCCGCGACCCCGGAAAGCTCGGTGGGCGCGGAAGTTCCGGAGGAGGCCGCGCCTCCCGAGGCTCCGGCCGAGCACGAGACGGTGCACGGCGGGACCATCCCCGAGGGATACGCCGCCGCCGACGAGAACGCCTCGAAGTTCAAGGTGCGGCTGCAGAACTTCGAGGGCCCGTTCGACCTGCTGCTGCAGCTGATCTCGCAGCACCAGCTGGACGTCACCGAGGTCGCCCTGCACACGGTCACCGACGACTTCATCGCCTACACCCGCGCGCTCGGCCCGGACTGGAACCTCGACGAGACCACCGAGTTCCTGGTGATCGCGGCGACCCTGCTCGACCTCAAGGCGGCGCGGCTGCTGCCCGCGGCCGAGGTCGAGAACGAGGACGACCTGGCCCTGCTGGAAGCCCGCGACGTGCTGTTCGCGCGGATGCTGCAGTACCGCGCGTACAAGCAGGTGGCCGCGCTGTTCGGCGAGCTGGAAGAGGGCGCGCTGCGGCGGTACCCGCGGTCGGTGGCGCTGGAAGAGCGGTACCTCGGGCTGCTGCCGGAGGTGATGCTGGGCGTCACGCCGGAGCGGTTCGCGGAGATCGCGGTCGCGGTGTTCCGGCCGAAACCGCCGCCGCAGGTGTCGATCGCGCACATCCACATGGGACGCGTGTCGGTGCGCGAACACGCCGCGCTGCTGCGGCTGAAGCTCGCCGAGGCCGGACAGGCGACGTTCAAGGAACTGACCTCGGACTGCGAGCACACGGTGGAGGTCGTGGCCCGGTTCCTCGCGCTGCTGGAGCTGTACCGCGAATCGTCGGTGCAGTTCGACCAGCTGGAGGCACTGGCGGAACTGCACGTCCGCTGGACCGGCGGCAGCGTGGCCGAGGCGTCCGCCGCCGCCGAGCACGACCGCGCGGCGGCCGAGGAGGAGGAATACGGGTGAGCACCGAAGACGACCGCGCGCCGGTCGGCCAGGCCGAGGAGTCCGAGGAGACGGAACCGGAAACCGCGCCGCAGCCGGAAAACGAGCCCGAGGCGGAGTCCGCCGACGCCGTCGAGCCGGAGCCCGAAGCCGCGGAGCCAGCCGCACCGGAACCCGAAGCGGCGGAGCCATCCGAAGCCGAGCCGGAAACCGCTGAAGCCGCACCGGAAGCTGACGGCACCCCCGATGCCGCGCCGGAAGCCGAGCCAGCCGACGACGAAGGCTTGGTCGCCGTAGACAGCGGCCTGCCCAACGTAGAGAGCGACGAGGCGCTCGAAGCCGCCCTCGAAGCGCTCCTGCTCGTCGTGGATTCGCCGATCGCGGAGGATTCCCTCGCCGAAACGCTGCAGCAGCCGGTCGCCAGGGTGACCGTCGCGCTGCGGACGATGGCGCAGAAGTTCACCGAGCGCGCGAGCGGGATCGACCTGCGGCGCGTGGGCGAAGGGTGGCGGTTCTACACTAGGGACACCTACGCCCCGTTCGTGGAGAAGCTCCTGCTGGACGGCCAGCGGTCGAAGCTGACCAGGGCCGCGCTGGAGAGCCTCGCCGTGATCGCGTACCGGCAGCCGGTCACCCGGGCCCGGGTCGCCGCGGTGCGCGGGGTGAACGTGGACGGCGTGATCCGGACCCTGCTCGCGCGGGGGCTCATCGAGGAGATGGGCACCGACCCGGAGACCACGGGCACGCTGTACGTGACGACCGAGCTGTTCCTGGAGCGACTGGGGCTGTCGTCGCTGAACGACCTTCCCCCGATCGCTCCGCTGCTACCCGAAGTGGACACCATCGATGACATCTGACGAACACCCCGACGGCATCCGCCTGCAGAAGGTCCTGTCGCAGGCCGGCGTGGCGTCGCGCCGGGCGGCCGAGGACCTGATCGCGGCCGGCCGCGTGGAGGTGGACGGCGAGGTCGTCACCGAGCTGGGCCGCCGCGTGCACCCGGACGAGGCAGTGATCCACGTCGACGGCACGCGGGTCAACCTCCGCGACGACCTCGTGTACCTCGCGTTCAACAAGCCCAAGGGCGTGCACTCCACGATGTCGGACGACCGGGGCCGCCCGTGCGTCGGCGACTACCTGCGCGGCCGGTGGGAGGAGACCCCGGGCGTCGTGCACGTCGGGCGGCTCGACGAGAACACCGAGGGCCTGCTGCTGCTGACCAACGACGGCGACCTCGGGCACCGGCTGATGCACCCGTCCTACCGGGTGCTCAAGACCTACTTCGCCGAAGTCGAGGGCCTGGTGCCGCGCGGGCTGGGCAAGGAGCTGCGCGCGGGCTGGGAGCTGCCGGACGGGATCGTGAAGGTCGACCAGTTCCGGGTCAAGGACATGCACTCCGGGCGCAGCATGATCGAGCTGGTGATCCACGAGGGCCGCAAGCACATCGTGCGCAGGCTGATGGCGGCCACCGGGCACCCGGTCCGCAAGCTCGTGCGCACCGCGGTCGGCGACGTGCAGCTCGGCAACCAGCGCCAGGGCACGATCCGCAGGCTGAACCGCGGCGAGGTCGGCACGCTGTACCGCACCGTGGGACTCTGACCGGTTCCCCACTTTCGGCCCTGATGCCGGGCACCGGCGCCCCGGTTGAGTTGTCGGCACCCGACGACGACTCTGGAGGGCGACGGGAATGCGTGTGCTGACAGGGCTGTGCGCCGCAGCGGTGCTGGCCGCAGGAGTGGTGGTGCCGGCGGCCGCGACGGCCGCCCCGGCGAGAACCGCGAGCGAACCGCAGTACGACTACGCCGGGGCGATCCGCGAAACGGTGTGGGTGGACCTCGGCCGGGACGGCGACGGGGACGGCGTCCCGGACCGGGTCGCCGCGGACATCGTGCGGCCGAAGGAACCGGCCGAGGCGGGCAAGAAGATCCCGGTGATCATGGACGCCAGCCCGTACTACTCCTCGGTGGGGCGCGGCAACGAAACCCAGTTCAAGACCTACGACGCGCAGGGCCGCCCGGTCGGTTTCCCGCTGTTCTACGACAACTACTTCGTGCCGCGCGGGTACGCGACGGTGCTCGTGGACCTGGCGGGCACCAACCGGTCGACCGGCTGCGTCGACGTCGGCGGCAACTCGGACGTCCAGTCGGCCAAGAAGGTCGTCGACTGGCTGAACGGCCGCGCGACCGGTTACACCGCGAAAACCGGCGGCACGAAGATGTCGGCGGACTGGAGCGACGGCGGCGTCGGGATGATCGGCAAGTCCTACGACGGCACCATCGCCAACGGCGTCGCCTCGACCGGCGTCGAGGGGCTCAAGACCATCGTGCCGATCTCCGCGATCAGCTCCTGGTACGACTACTACCGCTCGGACGGCGCCTCGTTCGGCTTCAACCCGGACGGCCTCGCGCAGACCGTCGAGCGGCGCAACGGCGGCCAGGATTGTTCGGCGCAGAACCGGAAACTCGCCGAGGGCGCGACCGAGAACGGCGACTACGGTCCGCTGTGGGCGGAGCGCGACTACGTGGCGAACGCGAAGAACGTGCGCGCCAGCGTGTTCATCTCGCACGGCGTGAACGACCTGAACGTCATGCCGATCAACTACGGCCAATGGTGGGACGCGCTCGCCGCGAAGGGCGTGCAGCGCAAGATCTGGCTCGCGCAGACCGGTCACGTCGACCCGTTCGACTACCGGCGCACCGAGTGGGTCGACACCCTGCACCGGTGGTTCGACCACTATCTGATGGGCATCGACAACGGCATCGAGAAGGAACCGATGGCGACCGTCGAGCGGCAGCCGGACCAGTGGGCGAACGAAGCGACCTACCCGGCGCCGGGCACGCAGGCCACGGTCCTGCGCCCGCAGCCGGGTCGTACGCCAGGCGTCGGCACGCTCGGCACCGCGGGCAGCCGGGGCACCGCGTCGTTCACCGACAACCCGCAGGTGGGGGAGAACGAGTGGGCGGCGAATCCGTCGGCCACGTCGGCGAACCGCGTCCTCTACAGCACCGCAGCGCTCACCTCGCCGGTGCAGGTCTCGGGCACCTCGTCGATCACCGTGACGGCGACGCCGAGCACCTCGACCGCGCGGCTGTCGGCGATGCTGGTGGACTACGGCCCGGCGACGATCCGCAACTTCTCGGGCCCCGGCGAGGGAATCGTGACCGGCACGGACCGCACGTGCTGGGGTTCGAGCACCGACGGCGACAGCGCTTGCTACAAGGTGACCAGCGCGGACACCAAGAAGGTGGACTACACGATCATCAGCCGCGGCTGGGCGGACCTGGCGAACTACCAGTCCCTGAGCCGGGAAGCGAAGCTCACGCCGGGCAAGGCGTACACGATGACTTTCCGGCTCGCGAGCACGGACCACGTCGTCCCGGCCGGGCACCGGCTGGCGCTGGTGATCGGCGGGACGGACAACGGGTTCGTCACCGCGCCGGCGAATCCGCCGAAGCTGACCATCGACCTGGCCAAGACCTCGGCCCGGGTTCCGCTGGTCGGTGCGGTTCCGGCGCGCCCGTGGACCGAGGCCACCTCGGCAGGTCCGCTGGCGCACGTTCCGGCTGCCGCGCGCTTCGACCTGCGCTGACAAAGTCCGTGAAGGGCTCCTTGAGAGAATCTAATTCCCTCAAGGAGCCCTTCACGGACCATCCGCCCAGTTACGACGTCAGCTGGCAGTGACGGTTTCTTTCGCGGCGGCCTTGCGCTGCAAGGCTTTCGCGATCGGCTCGACCACTCGCGCCGCGGTCGGGCCGAGGATCGCCATCAGCAGCACATAAGCCGTCGCGAGCGCGGCTAGTTCGCCGTCCACTGCGCCAGCTGTCACAGCCAGCCCGGCGATGACGATCGAAAACTCGCCCCGCGCAACCAAAGCCGCTCCGGCGCGGGCCCGGCCCAAACGGCCGATCTTCTGCCTTCGCGCGGCCCACCATCCGGTGGCCACCTTCGTCAGCGTCGTCACCACCGCGAGCACCGCGGCCCAGCCGAGCACCGGCGGGATCGACGCCGGATTGGTGTTCAGTCCGAAGACCACGAAGAACATCGCCGCGAACAAGTCCCGCAGCGGCTCCAGCAACCGGGTCGCGTTGTGCGCGGTCGACCCGGACACCGCGATGCCCAACAGGAACGCGCCCACAGCCGCGGACACCTGCAGCGCCGACGCGATCCCGGCCACCAGCAGCGCCGCGCCGAGGATCTTGAGCAGGAACACTTCCCGGTCGTCGCTGTCCACCAGCGCCGAGACGTACCGGCCGAACTTGAGCGCGATCACCAGCACCACGGTGATCACCAGCAGCGAGATGCCGACCGCCTCCAGCCCGCCGAGCAGGCTGACGCCGCCGAGGATCGCGGTGAGGATCGGCAGGTACAGCGCCATCACGAGGTCCTCGAACACGAGGATCGACAGCACCACCGGCGTTTCCCGGTTGCCGAGCCGGCCGAGGTCGCCGAGGACCTTCGCGATGATGCCGGACGACGAGATGTACGTGACGCCCGCCATGACGAACGCGCCGATCGGGCCCCAGCCCAGGATCAGCGCGACCGCCGCGCCGGGGGCGGCGTTGAGCACGATGTCCACCAGCCCGGCGGTCCAGGACCGCCGCATGCCGGTGAACAGTTCGGCCGCGGAGTACTCCAGGCCGAGCAGCAGAAGCAGCAGCACCACGCCGATTTCGCTGGCGAGGTGGGCGAAATCGCCGATGTCGGCGAGGGGGATCAGGCCGCCGGAGCCGAAGCACAGGCCGCCGAGGAGGTACAGGGGGATGGGGGAGAGGCCGATCCGGCCGGCGAGCCTGCCGAGCGCGCCGAGCACGAAGAAGACCGCGCCGAGTTCGACCAGGGAGAGTGCGGTGTGATCCATCAGCCGTGCTTGAGGATCTTGGCGGCGGCTTCCAGGCCCTCGGACGTGCCGACCACGACGAGCAGGTCGCCCGCGGTGAAGAGGAAGTCCGGGGTCGGCGACGGGTGCACCTGGCCCGCCCGCATCACCGCGACGATCGAGACGCTGGTGCGCGTGCGCATCGCGGTGTCGCCGAGCGAACGGCCGTCGAACGGGCTGTCCGCGGTGATCGGCAGCTGCTTCGTGTTGATGCCCGGCAGTTCGCGGTGCTCCTCGTTCAGCTGCGCCACCAGCTGCGGCGCGCCGAGCAGGTTCGAGAGGGCGCCGGCCTCGTCCGCGGTCAGCGGCAGCGACGCGAGGCAGGCGTCCGGATCGTCCGATTTGGAGACGATCAGCTCGATCTTGCCGTCCCGCTGGGTGACGATGCCGATGCGGCGTCCCGCGCGGGTGGCGAAGTCCTTGCGGACACCGATTCCGGGAAGAGGGGTGACTTCGACGTTCACGTCAGCCACGGTAACTCATTGTCCGATTCGCGGAGTTCAGCCCAGCAGGAACAGCACCGCTGTCACGGCCATCAACGCGGCGGTCGCGCCGTGCACTCCGTAGGCCATCCCCTTTTTGCCCTTGTGCCGCAGGATGATCAGCATGTCGCAGACCGGCATGACGGTCGCGGCCAGCAGCAGCCAGCCGACCAGCTGCGGGCTGCCCGCCAGCATCGCCACGCCGAGCATCAGCCCGGTGCCGAGGTCGCGGTCGCCTTTGATCTCGAAGAACGCCGTCGAGCCGGTCGGGATCTCCCGCAGGCCGAACGTCGCGGCGGTCTTCGCCGGAGCGAACAGGTAGGTGAAGCCGACGTAGATGATCCCGAGGACGGGGATGGCGGCGAGGACGTAGGCGGTGATCAGCATGGGGGATTCTCCAGGGAGTTAGCAGCGCTAGGAACAAGTGCAACGCTAACTTAGCGACGCTAGATTGTCTAGCGTCGACTGAAAACGCGCCGCGGGCACCGCCTGAGGTGCCGGGACCGGCTACGGGCAGAATGAAGCGGACCGGGAGTGCGGGACGAACGTGAGGAGAACATCGGTGACGGGAGCCCTACGTGGGGTGGTCGCGCTGGACGGCCCGTCGGGAACCGGCAAGACCACGGTCGCGCGCAAGCTCGCCCGGCGGCTGAGCGCCCGCTACCTCGACACCGGAGCGATGTACCGCGTCGTCACGCTGGCCGTGCTGCGGGCCGGGATCGACCTCGCCGACGAACACGCGATCGGCGCGCTCGCGCACGACGTCGACTTCGCGCTCGGCACCGACCCGGAGCGGCCGGACGTGCGCCTGCACGGCGAGGACGTGGCCGCCGAGATCCGCGGTCCCGAGGTGACCGGCGCGGTGTCGCCGGTGTCGGCGGTGCCGCAGGTGCGCGAGGTGCTCGTCGCCCGCCAGCGCCGGATCATCGCCGACGCGATCGAGGACGACGGCGGGATCGTCGTGGAGGGCCGCGACATCGGCACCACCGTCGCGCCGGACTCGCCGCTCAAGATCTACCTCACCGCCTCGGCCGAGGTTCGCGCCGCGCGGCGGAACACCCAGGACTCCGCGGCGGGCCGGGCATCGAGCGTCGAGTCCGCCCGCGAATCGGTGGAGCGCCGCGACCGGATCGACTCCACCCGCGCCGCCTCGCCGCTGCGCGCGGCCGGGGACGCGGTCCAGGTGGACACCTCCGAGCTGACCATCGACCAGGTGATCGTCGCGCTGGCCGAACTCGCCCGCGGCCGGGGCCTGCTGGGCGACTGCCCGGCCGAACCGGCCGCCGCCGAGGCCGGGGTCAGCCGGTGAGCGGCGCCCTCCCCGAGGGGGCGAACGGCCTCCTGCTCGACATCGGGCGCACGGCGGGCCGGTATTATCTGCGTCCGGCCTTCCGGATCCGGGTGCACGGCCGCGACCGGACGCCCGCGGACGGCCCGCTCGTGGTGATCGCGAACCACAGCTCGAACGCCGATCCGCAGCTGGTGATCGGAATGCTTCCGCGGCGCAGCGCGTTCTTGGCCAAGGCCGAGCTGTTCAAAGGGATCGGAGGCTGGTTCCTGCGGGCGATCGGCCAGATCCCGGTCCGCCGGGGCGAGATCGACCGGACGCCGCTGACCACGGCGGTCGGGGTGCTCAAGGCGGGCGGGGCGGTCGGGATCTTCCCGGAAGGCACTCGCGGCGAGGGCGACGTCGGGGCCGCCGAGCGCGGCGCGGCGTGGCTCGTGCGCGCTTCGGGAGCCACCGTGCTGCCGATCGCGATCCGCGGGACGCGCAAGCCGGCCGACGGAAAGCGTCGCTGGCGCCCGCGCGTGGACGTCCTCTTCGGGGAGCCGTTCGCGATGAAGGTCGGTCCGGGCCGCAAGGGCCTGGACCAGGGCACCGAAGAGCTCCGCGCGCAGCTCGCGGCGCTCGTGCAGGCTTTGGACGACTGGCGCGGCGAACACGGGTTCGCCACGCCGTAGGTGAAGTTGGGAAACGATGACAGGGTTTGACGCCGCCGACAGCGCGGTGGACGGTCTCGGCGAAGTCGACGGAAGCTGGTCGGACGAGTCCGAGTTCGCCGCGCTCGACGCGCAGATCGAGGCCGAGGAAGCCGACGGCCGGGCGGCCGCCGCGCAGCCGGTGCTCGCCGTGGTCGGCAGGCCGAACGTGGGCAAGTCCACGCTGGTCAACCGCATCCTCGGCCGCCGGGAAGCGGTGGTGCAGGACGTGCCGGGCGTGACGCGCGACCGCGTCGCCTACGACGCGTTCTGGGCCGGGCGGCGGTTCACGCTCGTCGACACCGGCGGCTGGGAGCCCGACGCCACCGGCCTGCAGGCCTCGGTCGCGACGCAGGCCGAGATGGCCATGCAGACCGCGGACGCGGTGCTGCTGGTGGTCGACGCGACGGTCGGGGCCACCGCCACCGACGAGGCCGTCGCGCGCGTGCTGCGCCGCTCGAAGAAGCCGGTGCTGCTGGCCGCGAACAAGGTGGACGACGACCGGCTGCTGGCCGACACCGCGTCGCTGTGGTCGCTGGGCCTCGGCGAGCCGTACCCGGTCAGCGCGCTGCACGGGCGCAGCTCGGGAGACCTGCTCGACGCCATCATGGCCGCGCTGCCCGAGGCGCCGCGCGAAGCGGGCACGGTGACCGCCGGGCCGCGCCGCGTCGCGCTGGTCGGGAAGCCGAACGTCGGCAAGTCCAGCCTGCTCAACCGGATTTCCGGCGAGCAGCGCTCGGTGGTCGACTCGGTCGCGGGCACCACGGTCGACCCGGTCGACTCGCTGGTCGAGCTGGACGGCGAGGTCTGGCGGTTCGTGGACACCGCGGGCCTGCGCAAGCGCGTCAACTTCGCCGACGGCGCGGAGTACTACGCCTCGCTGCGCACCAAGACCGCGATCGACGCGGCCGAGGTCGCGCTCGTGCTGCTGGACGCCTCCGAACCGCTGACCGAACAGGACCTGCGGGTGCTGACGATGGTGGTCGAGGCGGGCCGCGCGTGCGTGCTCGTGTTCAACAAATGGGACCTGGTCGACGAGGACCGCCGGTACGCGATGGTGCGCGAGCTGGACCGCGGCCTCGTGCGGGTGCCGTGGGCGGAGAAGGTCAACGTCTCCGCGCTCACCGGGCGCGCGGTGCGCAAGCTCGCGCCCGCCCTGCGCACGGCGCTGTCGTCGTGGGACCAGCGCGTCTCGACCGGTCAGCTCAACGGCTGGCTGTCCGACCTCGTCGCGGCCACGCCGCCGCCGGTGCGCGGCGGCAAGCAGCCGAAGGTGCTGTTCGCGACGCAGGCGGGCATCCGTCCGCCGACGCTGGTGCTGTTCACCACCGGGTTCCTCGAGGCCGGGTACCGCCGGTTCATCGAGCGGAAATTCCGCGAGCAGTTCGGCTTCGCGGGAAGTCCCGTCCGGGTGAATGTGCGCGTCCGCGAAAAGAAGCAGAAGCCGAAGGCGGGCGGAAAAGCGGCCCGCAACCGCTGATTTCTTTCCCGGCAAGGGAATTCCCGGCGAATCCGATTCCCGGGGATTCCCTTGCCGGACCTGCGCTTGGTGACGTCCGACACGCGGCCGTTACCCTGACGCGACCTGGGCTTGATTGCCGCGTAAGGTGGACGGTCGCTACGGGCGCCTCATTCGGACGGCAAGCCCGAATGACGCTCGCGAAAGGTGAGTGATGGGCTTGCGCGCCCAGAGTTCGACCCTGTCCCGTTCGTTCCGGAATACCGGAGCGCGCCCGGCCGCCGAGGTGGCCCGGTGACGCTGACCGCCGATTCCGGCAGCACCGAAGCCCTGACTCTCGCCGTCGAGGCCGCGCTCTCGCCCGCTCTGTTCGAGACCGCCGCCCCGGCCGCCGAGCGCACCCTCCTGGACATCCTCACCGCCACCGCGGAGAAGCACCCGAACGCCGCCGCGCTCGACGACGGCACCGGCCCGCTGAGCTACCGCAGGCTGATGGAAGAGATCGACGCGTACGCCCGCAAGCTGCGGGAACACGGCGTCGGCCTCGGCGACCGCGTCGGCATCCGGATCTCGTCCGGCACCGCCGAGCTGTACGTCGCGATCCTGGCGACCCTGTCGGTCGGCGCGGCCTACGTGCCGGTCGACGCGGACGACCCCGACGAGCGCGCTGAGCTGGTGTTCGGCGAGGCCGGCGTCGCGGCGATCGCCACCGACGGCGAGATCACCGCTGCCGGGACCCCGAGCGGCGCCACCGGCCAGCCCGGTCCGGCCGACGACGCGTGGATCATCTTCACCTCCGGCTCCACCGGCAAGCCGAAGGGCGTGGCGGTCACGCACGCCTCGGCGGCGGCTTTCGTGGACGCCGAAGCTCAGCTTTTCCTGACCGACGAGCCGATCGGCCCCGGCGACCGGGTGCTGGCCGGGCTGAGCGTCGCGTTCGACGCCTCCTGCGAAGAGATGTGGCTGGCCTGGCGGCACGGCGCCTGCCTGGTGCCCGCGCCGCGCGCGCTGGTGCGCACCGGTGTCGATCTGGGCCCGTGGCTCGTCGCGCAGGGCATCACTGTCGTGTCGACGGTCCCGACGCTGGCCGCGCTGTGGCCGGCGGACGCGCTGGAAGACGTCCGCCTGCTCATCTTCGGCGGCGAAGCCTGCCCGCCGGAGCTGGCCGAGCGCGTGGCCGTCGAAGGCCGCGAAGTGTGGAACACCTACGGCCCCACTGAGGCGACCGTCGTCGCCTGCGCCGCGCAGATGACCGGCGAGGGCCCGGTGCGGATCGGGCTGCCGCTGGTCGGCTGGCAGCTCGTCGTGGTGAACGAGGAGGGCGAACCGGTCGCCATGGGCGAGACCGGCGAGCTGGTGATCGGCGGCGTCGGGCTCGCCCGGTACCTCGACGCGGAAAAGGACGCGGAGAAGTACGCGCCGCTGCCGTCGATGGGCTGGGAGCGCGCCTACCGCAGCGGCGACATGGTCCGCGCGGAGCCGGAAGGCCTGCTGTTCCTCGGCCGGATGGACGAGCAGATCAAGCTCGGCGGCCGCCGGATCGAGCTGGGCGAGGTCGACGCGGCGCTGCAGGCGCTGCCCGGCGTGCGCGGCGCGGCCGCGGCTGTGCGCCGCACCAAGGCGGGCAACCAGGTCCTGGTCGGCTACATCGTCCCCGAGGACGGCGAAACCCTCGACACCGACGACGCCGCGACCCGGCTGCGCGCGCAGCTGCCCGCCGCGCTGGTGCCGCTGCTCGCGACGATCGAGGACCTGCCCACCCGCACGTCCGGCAAGGTAGACCGCAACGCGCTGCCGTGGCCGCTGTCCACTGTGGACGCGAGCGCGGCCGGGCTTTCGCCGACCGAGGCGTGGCTCGCCGAAGGCTGGAGCGAAATCCTCGGCGTGTCGGTGAGCAACGCCAACGCCGATTTCTTCACCAACGGCGGCGGCAGCCTCACCGCGGCGCAGCTGATCGCGCGCATCCGCACCCGCCACCCCGAGGTGTCGGTCAGCGACATCTACCAGAACCCGAAGCTCGGCGCGCTGGCCGCGAAGCTGGACGCGCTGAGCGGCGAGGAGACCGAGCGCCGCGAGATCGCGCCGACGCCGCGCCGCGCCGGGCTCGTGCAGTCGCTGCTGATGGTCCCGCTGATGGGCCTCGTCGGGCTGCGCTGGACCACGCTCGCCGCCGCCTGCTCGAACGTGCTGGCGCTGCTGGGCGTTTCCTGGGCGCCGACGCTGAACTGGGCGTGGCTGGTGCTCGCCTGGCTCGTGCTGTTCACCCCGGCGGGCCGGATCGCCATCGCCGCGGGCGGCGCGCGCGTGCTGCTGTCCGGGGTGCGCCCCGGCACGTACCCGCGCGGCGGCAGTGTCCACTTGCGACTGTGGACCGCCGAGAAGCTCGCTGAGTTCAGCGGCGCGGACAGCGTCGCGGGCGCGTCGTGGATGACGACGTACGCGAAGGCACTCGGCGCGCGCATCGGCAAGGACGTCGACCTGCACTCGCCGCCGCCGGTCACCGGTTTCCTCAAGCTGGGCCGCGGTGCGGCGGTGGAGCCCGAGGTCGATCTGTCCGGCCACTGGGTCGACGGCGACGTCGTGCACATCGGCAAGATGCGGATCGGGGCCGAGGCCCGGGTCGGCGCGCGCAGCACGCTGTTCCCCGGCGCGCGGATCGGCAAGGGCGCGGAGATCGCCGCCGGTTCGACCGTGCGCGGCGCGGTTCCGGCCGGCCAGCGCTGGGCCGGTTCGCCTGCGGTGCGCTCGGACGTCAAGGACGCGCTGAAGTGGCCGTCGAGCCGTCCGCCGCGCTCGCGGTTCTGGGCTTCGGTGTATGGCGCGACCTCGGTGTTCCTCGGGCTGCTGCCCGGGATCGCCGCGTTGCCCGGCGTCGCGGTGATCGGTTACGCGGTCGCTGGCACCTCAAGCTTGAGCGCCGCGCTGGGCCAGGCGCTGCTGTTCGTGCCGGTCGCGACGGTCGCCTACTTCCTGACGTACGCGCTGCTCGTGCTGGCCGGCGTCCGCGCGCTGGGCGTCGGCATGGTCGAGGGCTACCACCCGGTGCACGGCCGCGTCGCGTGGCAGGTCTGGGCGACCGAGCGGCTGATGGGGATGGCCCGCGAAGGCCTGTTCCCGTTGTACGCCAGTCTGTTCACGCCGGTGTGGCTGCGGCTGCTCGGCGCGAAGGTCGGCCGCAACGTGGAGGCGTCCACCGTCCTCGCGCTGCCGAAGATGACCAAAGTGGACAGTGGCGCGTTCCTGGCCGACGACACCATGGTCGCCACCTACGAACTGGGCCACGGCTGGCTGCACGCCGCCCCGGCGCGGATCGGCAAGCAGGCGTTCCTCGGCAACTCGGGGATGACCGCGCCGGGCCGTTCGGTGCCGAAGCGCGGGCTGGTCGGGGTGCTGTCCTCGACGCCGGCGAAGGCGAAGAAGGGCTCGTCGTACCTGGGCATGCCGCCGCTGCCGGTGCGCCGCGCGGTGGAGGAGAGCGACACCAGCCGCACGTACACGCCGCCGCTGCACCTCAAGGCGGCGCGGGCGCTGGTCGAGCTGTGCCGGATCCTGCCGGTGATGTGCGCGGTCGCGCTGACCGTCGGCGTCGCGTTCGCGCTGCTGGCTCTCGCGGCCTGGGGCGGTTTCTGGGCCGCCGCGCTGCTGGCCGGGCCGGTGCTGCTGGCCGCCGGGATCGTCGCGGCGCTCACCGCGACCGCCGCGAAGTGGCTGCTGGTCGGGAAGTTCCGCGAGATCGACCATCCGCTGTGGAGTTCGTTCGTGTGGCGCAACGAGCTGGCCGACACGTTCGTCGAAGCGCTCGCGGTGCCGTGGCTGATCGGGTCGCTCGGCGGCACGCCGCTGCTGCCCGCGTGGCTGCGCACGATGGGCGTCAAGATCGGCCGCGGCGTGTGGCTCGACACCTACTGGCTGCCCGAGTCCGACCTGGTCTCCCTCGGCGACGGCGCGACGATCAACCGCGGCTGCGTGGTGCAGACGCACCTGTTCCACGACCGGATCATGACCATGTCGCGGGTGACGCTCGAAGAGGGCGCGACGCTCGGCCCGCACGGGATCGTGCTGCCGGGCGCGAGCATCGGCGCGCGCACCACGGTGGGCCCGGGCTCGCTCGTGACGCGCGGCGACGCGGTGCCCGCCGACAGCCGCTGGCTCGGCAATCCGATCTCGGCCTGGCGGCGGTGAGGGCACGAGCGTTGCGGACCCCGTCCCGGTGCCTCATCCTGGAGAAGATCACGGCGACGGGCGAAAGCGGGTTTCGGTGCGGGTGAACGGGAAAACGGCCGCGCCCGGAGCGGAGACCTCGGGCGACGGGTACCTCCCCGCGCACGGGAACGGCGGCTACCGGGTCCGGCATTACGACCTCGATCTCGACTACCGCATTGGTCCGAACAGGTTGTCCGCCACCGCGGTGCTCACCTGTGAAGCCACCCAGGCGCTTTCGCGGCTGACGCTCGATTTCGGCGAGTTCCGGGTGTCGCGCGTGCTGGTCGAGGGCAAACCGGCGAAGTACGTGCGGCGCGGGCTGAAGCTGCAGGTCAAACCGGCGCGGTCGATCCCGGCCGGGACCGAGTTCGAGGTGGAGATCCGCTACGCGGGCAACCCGAAGCCGGTCGGCAGCCGGTGGGGCGACATCGGCTGGGACGAGCTGACCGACGGCGCGCTGGTGGCGAGCCAGCCGGTGGGCGCGCCGTCGTGGTTCCCGTGCAATGACCATCCGGCGGACAAGGCCAGCTACCGGATCGCGGTGGCCACCTCGTCGCCGTATCTTGTTGCGGCGACGGGGAATCTCGTGTCGCGGTATCAGTCGGCGAGCACCACGAAGTGGGTGTTCGAACGGCCGGAGCCGACCTCGACGTACCTGATGAGCGTCCAGATCGGCCGCTACGAGGACCTCGAATTGTCCGACGGCGCCTGGGTTCCGGAGCTCACCGCAGACCGCCCGGGCGGCGTCGTGCAGCGGGCTGCGGTGCCGCCGAGGCTGCGGCGGGCGTTCGCGCGCGACTTCGGCCGCCAGGGCCGGATGATGGAGGCTCTGGAGGACTGGTTCGGGCCGTACCCGTTCGGCGAGTACGTGGTGGTCGTGACGGACGACGACCTCGACGACCCGATCGAGGCGCAGGGAATGGCGATCTTCGGGGCCAACCATGTGGACGGCAAGCGCACCCACGAGCGGCTCGTGGTGCACGAACTGGCGCACCAGTGGTTCGGCAACAGCCTGACTGTCGCGGACTGGCAACACATTTGGCTCAACGAGGGCTTCGCGACCTACACCGAGTGGCTGTGGTCGGAACGGTCCGGCGGCGAATCGGCGGAGGCGTTGGCCCGGGCGTGGTATGCGCGGGTGCGGGCTAAGCCTGCGGACGTGACGATCGGTGATCCCGGTGTGGCGCGGATGTTCGACGAGCGGGTGTACAAGCGCGGCGGGCTGACGCTGCACGCGCTGCGCGGGGAGATCGGCGATCCGGCGTTTTTCGCGCTGGTGAAGGCATGGGCGGTGGAGAACCGGCATGCCGCGGTGACGACGGAGGAGTTCGTCTCGCTGGCGGAGTCCTATGCGGGGCGGTCGTTGCGGGAGTTTTTCGCTGCTTGGCTGGAGCGGGTGGAGCTGCCGCCGCTCTGAGACCGCGCGTAACTTTCGGCGAGCGGGACGACGCCGTCGACGGCTTCCATACGCTCGAACTCCTGCCGGACGGCTTCGGACGCGGCCCGGCGCGCGGGATCGTGCAACGCCTGCAGCGCCGCGGCGGCAACTTGATCGGCGTTGATGTCGTCCCCGCTGAGGGGGATTGTCAGCCCGGCCGCTGCAGCGCTCGCGGCGTTGAGGGGATGTTCCGCGCCGAGGACGAGAGACACCATCGGTACGCCCCGGTAGATCGCGCCGAGCATTGTGCCCAGACCGGCGTGGCTCACCACGAGCGACGCTTTGGCCAAGGCGTAGGCCTGGGGCACGAAACGTTCGACGCGCATCGTGGGCGGGACCGGGCCGACCGTGTCCGGGTCGACGGTGTTGCCGACCGTCAGCAGAACATCCGCGTCGAGCCCGGCTAGCCCGTCGATCACCGCCTGACGTGGCTTGCGGCTGCGGTTGAAGACTGTCCCGAGCGTCGCGTAGACGAGCGGACGGTCGCGGCCGAGCGCGTCCAGCCACGCCGGACCCGGCCCGTCCGGCTGATTGGCCAACGGCAGGCGGAAGTGCCGCAGAGTCGTGTCCTTCTCGGCTCCGGCGAACCACGACGGGGGCAGTCCGGTAAGCGTCAGCTGCTGCTTCCACACTGTCTCGGCGTCGTCGATTTCGAGGCCGAAGGACTTCGCCGCCGTCCGGTAGCGGTCGAGCGTCCGCGGCCAGTCGATCACCGTTCCCCAGCTTCGAGCATCGGCGGGCAAAGCCGACCACGACGCGCAAATCACCGGAATGCCCGCGACCTGGCCGGCGAGCGTGGCCCCGTTCTCCGCGAACTCGCGGATCAGCACGTCCGGCCGCCACGTCTCGAACGACGCCAGCAGATCGCGGGCCGCGGCCGGATTCCAGCGCGTCCAGCTGACTTCGTTCGCGTACTCCAAACCTTGGCCCCGGCGGGCGAACTCGACGAATTCGGGGAAGGTCGCGTCCACCTTCTCCCAGGTGAAGTTCTCGCCGACAGCGGTGAAACCGAACCCGGCGGCCTCGACCGCATCGGCGAACGCCACGCTGCTCGCGACCCGCACCTCGTGCCCGGCCCGGCGGAACGCCGCGGCGTAGGGGACCATCGGATCGAAATGCCCGTGCCCGGGCTGGGTCGTGAGCAGAACGCGCATCGAACCCCTCCGATCGGCGGCGCCTCCAGCGTATCGCGGGCGTTGATCTCCACGGGTCTGAACAGCAGGCCCGTTCCTGATTTCCCACCCGGTTGTCGAATCCGGTGTCGCGCGATCGACGCATGGGCAAGAGGGATGCCCACGCGAAGGAGGCACCGGAATGAGGACATTGCACATCGGACTGCGGGTGACCGATCTCCCTCGGTCGCTGGAGTTCTACGCGGCGATCGGCTACGAGGTGGTCGGCACGGTGCCCGAGACGCCGATCGGGCAGCTGACCATGCTCAAGCTCCCCGGCGACGAGTTCGTCGCCGTCGAGCTGGTGCACGACGGCGACCCGGTCGAACACGGCACCGACGTGAGCCACCTTGTCGTGCGGGTCGAGTCGATGGCTGACACGCTCGACGTGCTGGCCGGCCGCCTGATCGAGCCGGTCGGCCCGGTGCGGGACCACGGCCGGGGCATGAAGACGGCGTTCGTCGCCGACCCGGACGGCCGCCGGATCGAACTCGTCCAATGGCCAGCAGGCCACCCCGACGGCATGACCGCCGCCGACTGCCCGGAGAAAGGGGCGGGAGAATGAGCAGGACGCCGCTGCGGCTGTACATGTCCATGTCGGTCGACGGGTACATCGCCGGGCCGGACGACCGGCCGGGCCAGGAACTCGGCCGCGACGGCGGGCGGCTGTTCGACTGGCTCGACGACCGGATGTCCGAGGGGGTTAACGGGCAGGTGTACGCGGAGGCCTCGGCGACCGGCGCCGTGGTGTCCGGACGCCGCACGTTCGAGCTGGCCAAGCGATGGCACGGCGACCATCACGACGGCGTCCCGATCCACGTGCTCACCCACCGCGCCGACCCGGCTGACGAGCCGCCGGGCAGCGCGAAGTTCTACACCGATGTCGACGCGTGTGCGGACGAGGCCAGGGACAAGGCGGGGGACCGGGCCGTGCTGGTCCACGGCGCGGGTGCGGCACAGGCTCTGCTGGCCGCGGGCCAGCTCGACGAACTGGAATTGCACCTCGTCCCGGTGCTGCTGGGCGGGGGACGGCGGCTGTTCGAGCCGACCGGGCTCGACCGCGTCGAACTGGAGCCCGTGCGGCGGCTCGAAGGCCGCGGTGTCACGCATCTGCGGTACCGCGTACTCCATCGTGCCCGGTGATCCGGACTCCGCGGCACTGGTCGCGACCAGCGGCGAGGCGCTGCCCGGCCAGCGACAGGCCGGGCAGCGCCTGACCGTTTGGCACAAGGCGAAACTGGCCCATGCGTACCGGGGAAACGCGGCGTGGACAGTGCTGGAGTTTTCACGTAGCTGAACGCGCACCCGTCGGATCCCAGTCATCGGATGTCTGTGCGGCTTTCCGGGTGAACAACCCTGGCTTTCGCCTGCTCTGTCTGGATATATTCCGCTCACCTCGCGCCAGCGAGGGCGAAACGTAATATGAATCCGGAGGACGTCATGGTCGGGGTGTCGCGGCGGACGGTGCTTCGATCCGTGTCCATCGCCGCCGGAGCGGCGGCCTTCGGCGGGCTGTGGGCGCAGGGTGCGCCACCCGGGTTGGCCGCGCAGCGCAGCAGTCCGCACCGGGACGTCGCCATGGATGCCCGGATGCGCTGGCGGCGGTTGCCGAAGAACTGGCAGGAAGCGCCGTTCCTGGCCAACGGTTACCTCGGCGTGCAGGCCTACGCCGGGCAAACGCCGCAGGTGCTGAAGTTCATGCTCAGCCACACCCAGGTCCAGGACCAGCGCAACCAATGGGAAGCGGGTATCGGGCTGTCGCGGCTGCCGATCGGCGCGATCACGCTCACCTTCGCCGGAGCGATCACCGGCGTCGACTGGACGCTTGACCTGTACAACGCCGAACTCGGCGGCACCATCACCACCACGCGCGGGCAGGTCGCGTTTTCCGCGGTGGTGCACAACGATCTCGGCGTGCTGCTCGTCTCGCTCGATCCGAGCGCGGGCGAATCCGGGGCGACCTGGGGTTTCGCACCGCTGGTGTCGGCGACCACCCGCACGGTGCGCAAGCCGCCGGAGTACACCGCGAACCCCGAACCCGAGCAGGCCAACGGGTACTGCGCGCAGCCCCTGACCGCTGGTGGCGGATATACGACGGCGTGGCGGGAGAAGCGAGTCGGCACGAAGCGGTTGTTCGCGGCGACGGTCGCGTATTCCTTCCCGCGTTCCACACACACCCGCGACGCCGTGTCGCTGGTCGGGCGGACGCTCGCGACGGACCCGGATTTGCTGCTCGCCTGGCATCGCCGCTGGTGGAACAGCTTCCATCAGCGCAGTTTCGTTTCTGTGCCGGACAAGCAGGTCCAGCGGTTCTACTGGATCCAGCTCTACAAGATCGCCTCGGCGACCCGCAAGGACGGCCCGGTCACCGCCGAATGGGGGCCGTGGTTCCCGGAGGTCGGCAACAGCTGGACGGCGGTGTGGTGGAACCTGAACGTCCAGGTCACCTATCCGATCGTGAACAGCACGAACCATCCGGAGCTGGACGCGGTGACCGAGACATTCCGCCGCGATCACGCGAATCTGGAGGTGTCCGTACCGCCGGCCTATCGGGACGGAGACACGTACGCGCTTTCGCATCCGGGGGACTGGCGACTGCGGCCCGGCGGCGTCCGGACGGTCGGGGTTCCGGGGACGACGTCCAAAACGGACCAGACCGGGAACCTGTTGTGGGGCTTGCACAATGTCTGGCTCGCGTACCGGCATCACCTCGACCAGTCGGTGCTGCGCGACGTGCTGTACCCGACGCTCGCGAAGGCGCTCAACTTCTACCGGCACTTCCTGTTCACCGGACCCGACGGGCTCCTGCACCTGCCGCTCACGCGATCGCCGGAGTACGCCGACGCGTCCGACTGCACCTATGACCTGTCGTTGATCCGCTGGGCCGCGACGACACTGGTGGACTCCGCGCGGATTCTGCGGCTGACCGACTCGCGGGTGCCGATGTGGCAGGAGATCGCGACGAAACTCGTTCCGTACCAAGAGGATCCGGCCGACGGGGTGCTGATCGGCGAAGGTGTCCGGCTGGCCGATTCGCACCGGCACTTCTCGCATCTGCTCTGGCTGTACCCGCTGCGGGAACGGAACTGGGAGCGTCCCGCCGACCGGGACATCATGACGCGCACCTTCCGGCATTGGTCGGCGGACCAATCGGCCTGGCACGGCTACAGCTACGCGGCCGCGTCGTCGATGAACTCGGTGATGGACCAGCCCGAGGAAGCGTTGCGGTACCTGAAGTTCTTCCTCGGCCGGAACATCGTCGCGGACACCGAACTGACCGCGAACACGATGTACCGCGAGGGCTCGAACTTCGCGATCGAAAGCCCAATCACCGCCGCACAGTCCGTTGTGGACATGGTGCTGCAGGGTTCCGGGGGAGTGGTGAAGGCGTTCCCGTCGGTGTCGGCGAAGTGGCCGGACGCGTCGATCGCCGGGCTGCGCACCGAGGGCGCGTTCCTGGTGGACGCGTCGCGTCGGCGGGGAGCGACGGAGTTCGTGCGGGTGCGCAGCGAAGCGGGTGCTCCGTTGGTGCTGGACCACGGTATCGACGGCGAGATTGACGTGCGTGATCAGTGGGGGCGGCGGTTGTCGTGGCGAGCAGTGGGGCCACGACGGATCACGGTGGAGTTGCGGCGGGGCGGCACGGTCACCGTTACCCCGCGCGGTACCCGGCCGGACTTCGGGGCGCGTGACGTTCCTTCGCTGGGCGCTGTTCCGGCCTGGGGTTTGCCTGACTAGAAACGAGGAGGTTGGCGGACATGGACATCTCGCGCCGGACAGTGCTCGGCGGAGCCCTCGCGGGGATCGCCGCCGGAGCGGTCGGGCTGTCCCCGGCCAGTTCGGCGGAGATGAGCGGCGACAGCGTCGACTGGGCGGGTTTCCTGGCGACCGCCGACCTTCGCTGGCGGCGGATGCCGAAGACCTGGTACGAAGGACCGTTTCTGGGCAACGGTTTCCTCGGCTCCGGCATCTACGCCGAACCCGGTCGCAACGCGGTCCGCTTCAACGTCCAGCACAGTCAGGTGCAGGACCATCGGCCGCAGTTCGGGTCGCTGTTTGGCCTGGCGCGGCTGCCGATCGGGTACTTCACCCTCGAACCGGTCGGTGCGATTACCGGCCTCGACTGGCGGCTTGACGTCTGGAACGCCGAACTGACCGGCACTATCACGACCGCGGCGGGCAGCCTGGAGTTGCGCGCGATCGTCCACACCGGACAGTCGCTGCTGGCAGTGGAGGTGCGGCCGTCGGAGGGCGAACGCGGGTTCCAGTGGGTGTTCCATCCGGCGAAGGCGATCAGCCCGCGAGCTGATCCGGTGTGGAAGAAGCCGCCGCCAGACGGATACGCGGAGAATCCGCCCGTCCAGTTGCAGCAGGCAGGCGACGCGCGTCTTGCGGTACAGCCGCTGCTGGCGGGCGGTGAACACGTGACGGCTTGGCGTGAGGTGACGCGGGGCAGCGCGCGGACGTTGTACACCTCGGTCGCGTGGTCGCATCCGGAGAAGACCTCGGCGGCCCGGGCGTTGCACACGGTGCGGCGCGCGAGTGCGCTGGACGTGTTGACCTGGGACCACCGCCGTTGGTGGCACGATTACTACCGGCGCAGCTTCCTGTCCATTCCGGACACTCGGCTGCAGAGTTTCTACTGGATCCAGCTGTACAAAGTCGCGTCGGCGGCTCGCCGGGAAGCGCCGGTGATGGCGACTTCCGGCCCGTGGCTGGAAAACACGCCGTGGCCCGCGACGTGGTGGAACCTCAACGTGCAACTGGAGTACTGGCTCATCCAGGGTTCCAATCACCTCGAACTCGACGCGGTCAGCTACGCGCTCGGCAAATACCGGGACCGCCTGACCAGCCAGGTCGCGAAGCCGTACCAGGCCGATTCCGCGGGCATCCCGCGCACCACCGACATGACGCTGCTCAACGGCCTCGCCGACTCGACCAGCGGCTACCCGGTCGGCATTCCCGGCCAGGACACCCCGACGCCCGAGGTCGGCAACCTCACCTGGGCACTGCACAACGTCTGGCTGACCTATCGGCACACCATGGACCGCCAGCTGCTGCGCGACACTCTGTTCCCGTTGCTGCGCAAGGCAATCAACTACTACCTGCATTTCCTCGCCCCAGGCCCGGACGGGCGGCTGCATCTCCCGGCGACCTTCTCGCCCGAGTACGGCGTGAACGCGCCGGACACCAACTACGACCTCGCCCTGATCCGTTGGGGCTGCAAGACGTTGCTGGACACCGCGCGCGAATTGCGTATCGCCGATCCGCTGGCCGGGAAGTGGCAGCAGGTGCTCGCCACGCTCACCGACTATCCAGCCGACGAGAACGGCTACATGATCGGCGCGGGCGTCCCGTTCGCCAAATCGCACCGGCATTACTCGCATCTGCTGCAGATCTACCCGCTTTACGAGATCACCTGGGAACAGCCGGAGCATCGCAAGATCATCGAAACCTCGCTCGATCACTGGGTCGGCTTCGAGGGAGCGTTGCAGGGATACACCTTCACCGGCGCGGCGTCGATCTCCGCGCAGATGCTTCGTGGCGAGAAGGCCGCGTATTACCTCGGCGAACTGCAAAAGCGTTATATCCAGCCGAACACGATGTACAAGGAATCCGGTCCGGTCATCGAAACGCCGTTGTCGGCGGCGAAATCCATGCAGGACATGCTGGTGCAGAGCTGGGGCGGCGTGATCCGGCTGTTCCCGGCGGTCCCGGACGCGTGGGGTGACATCGTGCTGCGCGACTTCCGTACCGAAGGCGCGTTCCTGCTCAGCGCTTCCCGCTCCGGCGGGAAGACTCGCTGGCTGAAGGTGCACAGCGAGGCTGGCGCACCTTGTGTCCTGCGGCCAGGAATCGATGGCGAGCTGACCGTGACGGACGCTTATGGCCGTCCGCGACGCTGGCGGCGGTTGTCCAATGGGGACGTCCAGATTGACCTTGGCCGCGGTCAGGACGCGTATGTGTACCGCCGCGGCGACCGGCCGGACTTCACGATCCGGCCGGTCGCGCCGGGCGGGGCGAGCGATCCGTGGGGGATGCCGTGAACTAGCGGTCGAGGAGACTGCGGAGCGCCTCCGCCAGCCCGTTCCCAGCAGCGGGTTGGCGCCAGGCGACGTAGCCGTCCGGCCGGATCAGGAGGCAGCCGTCTTCCTCGATACCGCTGATCCGCGCCCAGTCTCCGTAGGAATCGCGGGCCTCGGGCGCGCCGACGGTCACGACCCTCAGGTCCAGACCGAGGTCCGCCCCGGCTTTCGCGGCGGCGTCACGCCAGGCGCCACCGGTGAGTCCAGTGAGGACAGTCCACCGCCCGCGGCCGACTAGATCCAATGTGGACACTCGGCGACCGTCGGAGCCGACGAGCCAGACGTGCGGCAGTTTCGCGCCCGGAGCGGTCGTGGGCCGGTGGTACAACTCAGGATCCCGTACCGGCTCGATCTCGGCGCCATCCGGGAGCACTGCGTCCGAGACGTACCGCTGATCCATCTCCACACCGTGCGCGTTGAATTCGTAGTTCTTCAGCTCGATGGCTGCCTGCAACCGCTTTCGCCGCAACGCTCCGTCCTCGGTCGCCGCGGTGCAAGCGGCGAGACCCGCGGTGATGGCGTCCGAATCGGTGTCGCCGTCAACGCCGAGCGCGGCGAAAATCGGCCCGAACTGATCCCGGCTGAGGTTCGCCCGGTCCACGATCTGCTTGCCGACCGGCGCTCGCTCGGCGCTGTAGCTGTCGAGAAGTCCTTCGCCCGCATCGCCGCGGACGACCATCGCGAGTTTCCACGCCAGGTTGTACGCGTCCTGCACCGACGTATTGGACCCGAGCCCGTTGGACGGCGGATGCCGGTGCACCGCGTCGCCCGCGCAGAAAACGCGGCCGGACGAGTACTGCGTGGCATAGCTGTGGTTGACCGTCCACAGTGACGTCGAGGTGATCTCCACCGGCAGGTCCGGATCTCCGACGAGGTCCCGGACGATCCGCGTCGCCTCCGCACTGTCCACTTCGGGCGGTGGCTGCGCGATGTCGTAACCCCAGGTCAGCAGCCATTCGTTCCACGGCCGCACCATCCGCACCAAACCCATCCCGATGCCGCCGAGGTGCGCGCCCGGCCGCATCACCCAGTACAGCACGCTCGGCCGGTGTGCGACGTATGCGGAAAGATCCGCGGTGAAGGTGATGTTCATGCTGCCGGCCTTGCCGGACTGGCCGTCGATCGGCAGCCCGGCCTGCTCGGCGACGCGGCTGCGGGCGCCGTCCGCGCCGATCAGGTAGCGGGCGCGGAGGGTGAACTCGTCGCCGCGAACCCGGTCCCGCAAGCGCGCGGTCACGCCGTCGGAGTCTTGGGTGAACTCGAGGAATTCCGTGTCCAGGCGCAGTTTCGCCCCGCGAGCGGCGGCGTTCGTGACCAGGATCGGTTCCAGATAGGTCTGCGGCAGGTCGATCATGTGGCACGGGCTCGCCGACGTGTACTCGGTCGCGGAACGGTCGGCGGTGCCCCAGCTGGCGATCCGGCCGATCTCTTCTCCGGCGAGCGACGTGCACAGCACGGTGTCGCCCATGAGTTCCGGGGGAGTGCCTTGCGCGAGCGCCTGGTCTTCGATGCCGAGGTCTCGCAGGACCTCCATCGTCCGCTGGTTGGTGATGTGCGCGCGGGGAGTATGCGCGGTCCAGCCGTACTTGGTCGCGAGAACGGTGCGCACGCCGTAGGTCGCGAGCAGCAGTGCGGCGGAACCGCCCGCCGGGCCGCTGCCGACCACGAGGACATCGGTGTCATAACTGGTCATTGCTGGTTCCCCGGGGAGATGCGGAAGGTGAAGTCGAGACGGCGCCAGGGTTCGCGCCCGTCCGGCGCGGGGCCGGTCTGCTCGGCGAAGTCGACGATCAGGCCGTCCTTCACACCGAACACAGTGTCCGAATCGAGGTAGTCGCCGCCGCGGACGAACAGCTGGGTCACGAGCGTGCGGTAGCCGGGTTTGGCGATCATGAGGTGCATGTGCGGCGCGCGGAACGGATGCCGCTCGACGGCGGTGAGCATCTGGCCGACCGGTCCGTCGTCCGGGATCGGATACGCCGACGGCACGATCGTCCAGAACCGCAGCCTGCCTTCGGCGTCGGTGCGGAAGCGGGCGCGCAGCACCGGGCCGTCCAGGTCGGGCAGCTGGACGTCGTAGAAACCGTCCTCATTGGACTGCCAGACGTCCACGACGGCGTCCGGCACCGGGGTTCCGTCCGGCTCGGTCACCCGGACATCGGTCCACAGTGGAGTACCGGGAAGTCCTTCGGCGAGATCCGCGCCCTGCTCGGTTTCCGGCGGGCCTTCGACGTAGAACGGGCCTAGCACCGCCGACGGCGTGGTGTCCGGCGTGCGCGAATTCGTGAGCACGTCGACCACGCTCGAAACGCCGAGGGTGTCCGAGAGCAGAATGAATTCCTGCCGCGTGTCCGAGCTGATCTGCCCGGTGCGGGTCAGGAAGCTAATCGCGTACTCCCACTCCTCCTGAGTGAGATCGGTGCGCACGACGTAGGAATGCAGCGTGCGGACCAGTTCGGACAGCAGTTCGCGCAACCGAGGGTCGGGTGTGCTGGCGAAACTGTCCACGACCTCCTGGGTGAGCCCGCGCAGATCCGGCGGCGTGCCTTCAGCAGGGGTCGGGCGGGTGCCGGACCAGGCGTGTCGCAGCAGGTCTTCGATGCCGTCCCGGGTGAGCTCGCGCGGATTCGGGTACGGCGCGGCGGTGGCCAACTCGGCGGCCTTGGCGAGATCTCCTTCGGCCAGACCGATTTCGGCCAGCGAATGCGGCACCGGCAGGCTGTCGATCAGGTCGAACACCGCCGTCGGCGCGTCCGGGGCACCGAGCGCTTCGGCGATTCGCCGCATGGCGTCGACAGCGTTCGGCGCGTTGTACGCCATGGCGTGCGGAAGGACGATGGTGTGCGTTTCGGCGTGCGGCAACCCGAAACTGCCGCCGAGCGTGTGGCACAGCTTGTGGTGCAAACCCATCCCGACCGAGCCGAGGCACGAACCGGCCAGCCACGCGGCGCGCAACGCGTCCGTCCGAGCGTCCACATCGGACGGATCGGCGGCGATCCGCGGCAGCGCGGCGGCGAGCAACCGGATCGCCTCCAGCGCGAACTGGTCGACGATCGGGTTCGCCTGCGCCGAGTAGAGCGCCTCGACCGCGTGCGCCATCGCGTTGACGCCGCTGGTCAGCGAGGTCGGCACGGGCAGGCCGAGCGTGAGGTCGACGTCGTAGACGACCACCTCGGGCAGCACCTTCGGCGACGACTGGGTGGTCTTGCGGCCGTGCTCGGTCTGGCCGACCACCGGCGTCATCTCGGACCCGGCGTAGGTGGTCGGCACGATGACCTGCGGGATGTCGGTGCGCAGCGCGAGCGCCTTGGCCAGCCCGGTCGCCGACCCGCCGCCGATCGCGACCACGCAATCCACGGAGTGTTCGGCGACCAGCGCGAGCGCGCGTTCGGTGACCTCGACCGGGGTGTGCATGGTGGGCTCGCCGAAGCGGGCGGCGAGCAGCGGGCCGAGTGCGTCGGCGGTCTGGTCGGCCGCCTTGGCGGCGGACTTTCCGGCCACCAGCAGCACCCGGCTGGCATCGAGCCGCTGCACCTCGTCGGGGACGACGGCGAGCGTGCCGCTGCCGAACACGACCCGGGCCGGGTTGGCGGTGTAGGTGAACATCGACGGTCCTTCCACGCGGGTACGTCGAGTATCCGGGTGGCGAGGACCTGGCGCCTGCACAGACGTGCTGAGCGGGCTGCACGAAACGCGCGCGTCAGCCGTCCCGGCGAAGCGCGGCGGGTGTGGTGCCCAGGTGGGCGCGCAGGACCCGGGTGAGGTGTTCCTGGTGGGAGAAACCGCAGCGCACGGCGATGTCGGCGATCGGTTCGGTGCCGGTCCGCAGCAGCAACCCGGCCTGATCGACGCGCAGCCGCAACAGGTACCGATGCGGCGGCAGCCCGGTGCGCGCCTTGAACCGGCGGGCGAACCGGCTGACGCTCAATCCCGCCGCCGCGGCCAGCTCGGCCAGCCCGAGCGGTTCGGCCAGTCGTTCGTCCATCAGCTCGCGCACCTGGGCGAACTGCCGGTCCGTCAGTGCCTCGACCGACCGCGTCGCCGCAGGAGCGCTTCGCCCAGACCGGTGCTGCCGCGCGAGCTGTGCGGCCACGAGCGCGCCGAGCTGATCCGCGTACGCGCGAGCGCCCGGTTCCCACTCCCGTACGACGCTGTCGAGCGCGAGGACTAGCTGCTCCAACAGAGGATCAACGCTGCCGAGCTCGTCGGCCAGCCGGACCGGAGCGTCCGAGCCGGCGGCCTCCTGCACCGCCGAATCCGGCAGGTACACGTGCACCGTGTCCAGCTCGCCGCCAAGCTCCACCGAGAGTTCCTGGCGCGACGGCTGGAGAAAGAGCCCGCCCGCAGGGATCCTCCGGCTGCGCTCGCCGGGCGACCCGACGCCGCGGCGAACGGTGACCGGACCGGCGAGATGCAGGATCAGCTGGTGCGTGCGGGCGGGCCCGAACTCCGCGCGGTACGGCCGTTCGCGCTGTTTGGACAGGTAGATCCGGTCCCAGCCGAGACCCGCGCTGGTGCGTTCCGGGCGGATCCACGGCAGGGAAAGGATGCCGTTCGTGTCGCCACGCCCGAGCTCGCCCACGGCGTCCTCCTCTTCGAGGGTCCCCGTGGGCGAGGGTACCTCTCAGAGCGGGTTGAACACGCCCAGCGGCGCGGTGCAGAACGGCCCGCCGATGTACTCGGCGGCCGCCCCGGTCGGCGCGGGCTTGTCCGCCAGCTGGTCGGCGTAGACCTCGGCGTTGTCGTGGGACTTGTAGCCCAGCGCCTCGGCCTCGGCGAGCGAGTAGACGCGGCGGGTGTTGTCCGAGACGCCCCAGATCATCCGGTAGCCCGGCGACGGCGCGCTCAAGCACGCCTCGAACAGCCGCGCCCCGTCGTCCGGCGACAACCAGCTGGTCAGCCCGCGGATGCCGAGCGGCAGCGGGGTCTCGAAGCACGAGCCGATGCGGATGACAATGACGTCCATGTCGAACCGCGACGCGTACAGGCTGCCCAGCGCTTCGATGGCGGCTTTGCTTACGCCGTAATAAGTGTCCGGCCGGGTGCTGGAGTCGGCGGGCAGCCCGCTCTCGCCTGCGTCGGCGTTGCGGCGGAATCCGACGGCGTGGTTGCTCGACGCGAGCACGACCCGGCGGATCCCGGCTTCGCGGGCGGCTTCGAGGACGGTGTGCGTGCCGTTGATGTTGACGTCGAGGGTGGCGTCCCACGACGCTTCGCGGCTGAGCCCGCCCAGGTGAATCAAGGCGTCCGCGCCGGCGCAGGCCGCGGCCATCGCTTCGGGGTCGGTGACCGAGCCGGTCACGATCTCCACCGCTTCGCCGTCCTCGGCGGCGGGCTGCTCGGCGAGGTCGAGCAGCCGCAGCACCCGGCCGTCACGGCGTAGCCGCGGCCGCATCAGGGTGCCGACGACGCCGGCCGATCCGGTGATCAGCACACGCTGGTCTGGCATGGATTTCCTCTCACGAAAGCCTCGTGAGTGCCTATGCCGGTGCTAACCGGCGTGAACACTCACGAGGGGCACGGGTGGCGGCGGTCAGCGGATTCCGGCGCGGCGCAGCTGCTGGCCGAGCTCGGCGGTGGTCTCGGCCAGCAGTTCGCCGACGCGCTCGACGTCGGCGTCGGTGACCTTGCCCAGCGGCATCGAGCAGCTCATCGCATCGGTGCCGGGAATGCGGTACGGGATCACCGCGGCCACGCAGCGCACGCCGAGAGTGCCCTCTTCGATCTCGGCGGCGTACCCGCGTTCCCGGGTGCGCGCGAGGTCGGCGTGCAGCGCGTCGAGCGTGGTGATGGTGTTCGGGGTGAGCGCGACCAGCTCCTCGGGCATGAGCGCCTCGACCTCTTCGTGGGTCAGTTCGGCGAGCAAGGCCTTGCCTAGCGCGGTCGCGTGCGTGGGCAGGGTGCGGCCGACGCGCGAGATCAGGTGCGTGGAGTGCTGGGACTCGCGCGTCTCCAGGTAGACGACCTCGGTCCGGTTGCGGCGCGCGAAATGCGCGGTGAAGCCGGTCTTCTCGCGGATGCGCTCCAACGCTTCGGTGGCGTAGGGGACGATCGCGTCGCGGTCGAGGTAAGCGGTGCCGCAGATCAGCGCGCGCACGCCGAGCCGGTAGCGCGCGGAGTTCGCGTCGGCCTCCAGCCAGCCCGCGTCCAGCAGAGTTCGCAGGAGTCCGTGCAGACTGGAGCGAGGGAACCCGGTGCGCGCATGGAGATCAGACAGCGACAGCCACACGTCGTTCGCGGCGAACGTCTCGATCAGGTCGATGGCGCGCCGCGCCGACTTCACGCCCGCGGACTCCGCGGGAGCGGTGGCGGGGTCTGTCTTCTGCGCCATGCGCGTCCTCCAACCGGGCCGTTGACTTGTGAGTCCGGCCATATTAGCGTCCCGAACAGCGTTCTTGTGGGTGAACATAGTCACGATAACAGACTCCATTCAAGAATGTGAACATTGGAGCAGAAACTGATGGCACAGACCGCAATCGAGCTGGACGGCTTGCTGGCGTTCCCGCTGACCCCCTTCACCGAAGACCTCGAGCTCAACCTCGACGGGTTCGCGGAGAACGTGGAGAGCCACATCGCCGCCGGTGCGGGCGCGCTGTTCGTCGCGTGCGGCACCGGGGAGTTCAGCTCGCTGTCGGTCGACGAGGTCGCCGCGCTGCTGGCCAAGGCGCGCGAGGTCGCTGGTGGGCGAGTGCCGGTGTGGGTCGGCGCCGGCGGCGGCGCGGCCACGGCGCGCGCGGGCGTCGCGGCGGCGCAGGCGGGGAACGCCGACGGCGTGCTGCTGCTTCCGCCGTACCTGGTCACCGGGCCGCAGGAGGGTCTGGTCGACTACGTGCGTTACGCGGTCGGCGACACCTCGGTGCCGGTGATCGTCTACCACCGCAGCACCGGGGTTTTCACCGCGCCGGCCGCGGCGAAACTGCTGGACCTCCCGTCGGTGGTCGGGATCAAGGACGGATACGGCGACGTCGAAGCGATGACCCGGATCGTCACCACGATCCGCGCGCTCGGCACGCAGCGTTCCGCGGACTTCTTGTTCTTCAACGGTTTGCCGACCGCCGAGGTGTCGGCGAAGGCGTACGCGGCGGCTGGCGTCGCGCGCTACTCCTCGGCGGTGCACTGTTTCGCGCCGGAGATCGCGCACCGCTTCCACCGCGCGCTCGCGGAGGAAGACAACGCGACGATGGACGCGCTGCTCGCCGGGTTCTACCTGCCGCTGGTGGCGTTGCGCGACGAGACGCCCGGCTTCGCGGTGTCGCTGGTGAAGGCCGCGGCCCGGCTGCGCGGCGACAAGGTCGGCACCGTCCGGCCGCCGCTGATCGAGCCGACCGCCGAGCAGATCGACCGGCTGGGCAAGGTTGTCGAGAACGGTTTCGCCGTGCTGAAAGGCCTCTGATGAAGATCCGGGACGTGGTGCTGACCCCGGTTGCCTTCGCGGACGCGCCGCTGCTCAACGTGATGGGCGTGCACGAGCCGTTCGCGTTGCGCAGCGTCGTGCAGGTGGTGTGCGACGACGGCGTGGTCGGCCTCGGCGAATCGTACGGCGACGAGGCGTTCCTCGGCGAGGTGCGCAAGGTGCTGCCGGAACTGGCCGGACACGACATCTTCGACCTGCCGGGCCTGAAGCGGATCATCGCGCGGGCGCTGGCCGGCACGGTGCTGACCGACGAGCACGGCCTGATCGGCGGGTTCTCCATCCGCAAGACGATCGCCAGCGTGTACTCGCTGTTCGAGGTCGCCTGCCTGGACGCGCAAGGACAGTACCTCGGCCGTCCCGTCGTCGACCTGCTCGGCGGCAAGGCTCGTGACGCCGTCGACTTCTCCGCGTACCTGTTCTACAAGTACGGCGCGCACATTGGCGCGGATGAGGACAGCTGGGGCGACATCCTCACCCCCGAAGCGCTGGTCGGCTCGGCTCGGCGAATGGTCGACGAGTACGGGTTCCGCTCGATCAAGCTCAAGGGCGGGGTTTTCGCTCCAGAGCGGGAGATCGAGGGCATCCGCGCGCTCGCTTCGGCGTTCCCCGGGCATCCGCTGCGCATCGACCCGAACGCGGCGTGGACGCCCTCGACGAGTGTCCGCGTGGCCACCGAACTCGACGGCGTGCTGGAATATCTCGAAGACCCGACGCCAGGTATCGAGGGCATGGCTGAGGTTGCGCGCGAGGCGAGCATGCCGTTGGCCACCAACATGTGCGTGGTGAACTTCGGCGACCTGGAGCCCGCGTTCCGGGCGCGCGCGATCGGCGTTCTGCTGTCCGACCACCACTTCTGGGGCGGGATGCGCGACACCCAGGCGCTGTCGGTGGCCTGCGAGAGCTTCGGCGTCGGGCTGTCCATGCACTCCAACAGCCACCTCGGCATCAGCCTCGCCGCGATGGTGCACGTCGCGGCGGCGACCCCGCACCTGACGTATGCCTGCGACACGCACTGGCCGTGGAAGACTGCCGACGTGATCGAACCGGGCGTGCTGGATTTCGCCGACGGAGCGGTGGCGGTGCCGGACCGGCCCGGACTCGGGATCACGCTGGACCAGGACGCGCTCGCCAGGGCGCACGAGGACTATGTCCGATGTGGACTGACCAAACGGGACGATGTGACGTACATGCGCAAGTACACGCCCGGCTTCGAGCCGAACACGGCGAGGTGGTGAACCGGTGAAGGTGACCGGATACGCGTATCCGTGGGACGTGCTCGGCGAGACGGCGTTCGCCGAGCGGGTGCAGGACCTCGGCGTGGACGAAGTCGCGGTGGCCCTGGCCTACCACAGCGCCCGGGCCGCGACGCCGTGGTCGACCGAGCAGACTTCAGTGGTCGCGCGGACGGCCGCGCTCTACCGGCCGGTGCGCGCGGAAGCCTGGTCGGATCTCGTCCCCGCCACGCCGGACTGGGTCTCTTCGGAAGACAGCGGCGGCGATGCGGTCCGGCGGCTCAACGATGCCGGAATCCCGGCCGCCGCGTGGATTGTGCTCACGCATAACTCGCAGCTGGGCACCGAATTCCCGCAATACGCCGTGCGCAACTGCTTCGGCGAGACGTACCCGTGGGCTTTGTGCCCGGCACAGCCCGCCGTCCGCGAGTACGCGGCGACGCTGACCGCTGAATCCGTTGCGGGGTTGAAGCTTTCGTCGGTATTGCTGGAAGCATGCGGCCCGCTTGGCGGCGTACACCAGCACCAGCACGAAAAGACCGACGGCGTATGGGCTCCGGCCACCGCGCGGCTGCTGTCGATCTGCTGCTGCGACGCCTGCGCGGAGGGCTGGACCGGCCTCGACCCGTCTGATGTCCGGGAAACCTTGCGCGCTGAGGTTCAGCGGCTGATCGCTACCGCGGATTTGTCGGTGGTCGAGGATAGACTTCCGGCTGAGTTGAAGGAAACGCTTCTGTCTGGGCGGCAACAGTCGACCGATGCGCTGCGCGCCGCAGTTCTGGCCGTGCTTGAGCCGGGCACGCGGATCGTGCTGCACGGCGCTCTCGACCCGTGGGTCACCGGCGCGCTCCCCGGCCTGACGCCGACAGCCGCCGACGACGCCGAGACCGTCGTGCTGCAGAACTGGGCACCCGGCCAGGGCAGCGTCGACGCGGTTGCAGCCGCCCGGGAGGCCTTGCCGGAACGGGTCGCGATCGGCAGCTACATCACCGCGGTCGCGGCCAGCGCGGTGCCGGACATCGAGGCGTACGTGCTCGAGTTGGCCAAGGCCGGCGCGACCGAACTGCACCTGTACCACCTGGGCCTAGCCGGTCCCGCGCGCTGGCCGGACCTGCACGCGGCCACGGCTGCGGCGCACTCGGTGTCTTGAAGCTTGTTTGATGTGGAGAGGCGTTGAGTCGTGGAGCTTCTGTCTCGGGGTGGGAGGTGTGCTGGCTGTGGCAGCCGCGGGGCTGGGTGGCTGGCTGTTGCTGCGGACTCGGTGTCCTGGATTTGCTTGACGAGGAGATGGTCTGAGTCGTGACGCTTCCGTCCCGGGGCGGGAGGAGTGCTGGCTGTGGCAGCCGCAGGGCTGAGTGTCTGGCCGTCGCCGCGCACTCGGTGTCCTGAACGTGCTCGACGAGGAGATGTTCTGAGTAGCGAAGCTTCTGCCCCGGATCGGGAAAGCGTGCTGGCAGTCGCCGGGCTGGGCCGGATCGGGCGAGTGGCTGGCCGTTGCCGCGCACGCGGTGTCCTGAACGTGTTTGACAAGGAGATGCTTTGAACCGCGAAATTCCCGCCCCGGAAAGGGAAGGCGTGCTGGCCGCGGCAGCCGCCCGGCGGTTCGTCGAAAGCACTCCGGCTGATCGGGCCGAGCGGCACGCCGCTGCTGCGCACCCAGCCCCCAGAAACCTGTTTGACGAGGAGATCCATTGAGCCGCGAAACTTCCGCCACGGAACTGGAAAGCGTCCTGGCCGCCGCTGCGGCTGCCGCCCGGCCGTTCGCCGAAAGCACGCCTGCCGAGCGGGCGCGCTGGCTGGCCGCCGCCGCGGATGCGCTCGACGCTGCCGCCGAAGAGCTGATTCCGTTGGCGCATCAGGAAACCCGCCTCCCGGCCGCGCCGCGGTTGAAGGGCGAGCTCGCGCGCACGACGTTCCAGCTGCGGTTGTTCGGCGATGTGCTGCGGGACGGCGAATTCCTGGGCGCGACCGTCGACCACGCCGACCCGGCCTGGCCGATGGGTGCCCGTCCGGACCTGCGCCGGGTGCTGGTGCCGATCGGGCCGGTGCTCGTGTTCGCCGCGAGCAACTTCCCGTTCGCGTTCAGCGTCGCGGGCGGCGACACGGCGTCGGCGCTGGCGTCCGGCTGTCCGGTGGTGCTCAAGGCGCACCCGGGTCACGAAGAACTTTCGACGCGGACCGGCGAGATCGTCGCCAAGGCGCTGACCGACGCGGGTGCCCCGGAGGGTGCGTTCGCAGTGATCCACGGGGTCGAGCAGGGCGTCACGGCGCTCAAGGACCCGCGGATCTCCGCCGCCGCGTTCACCGGTTCCGTGCCAGGCGGGCGCGCGCTGTTCGACATCGCGGTGTCCCGGCCGACGCCGATTCCGTTCTACGGCGAGCTGGGCAGCGTCAACCCGGTCGTCGTCACGCCGGGTGCGGTCGCCGCGCGCGGCGAAGCGGTGGCGAAGGGCTACGCGGGGTCGTTCAGCCTCGGCGCGGGCCAGTTCTGCACCAAGCCGGGTCTGTTGTTCCTGCCTGAGGGACACGGGTTGGACGACACGCTGCGCGAGGCCGTCAGCGCGGTTGCTCAGCAGGAGATGCTGAACGACCGCATCGCGGCCGGGTTCGCGCAGAAGCTGGCGGATCTGCGTGCGGTGTCGGGCGTCGAGTCGGTCGTGGAAGGCGCACAGGACGGCGACGCGTTCACGCCATCGCTGCTGGCGACCACCGCGAAGGAATTCCTGGCCGGCGGCGAGGCGGTCCGCGAGGAACACTTCGGACCGGCGTCGCTGATCGTCACCTACTCCGACCAGGCGGAACTGACCGAGGTGCTGGACAGCCTCGAACCCGGCCTCACCGCGACGGTCCAGGGCGAGGAGAGCGACGCCGACTTCGTGCGTCCGCTGCTGCCCTCGCTGACCCGGCTGGCCGGACGGCTGCTGTGGAACGACTGGCCGACCGGCGTCACGGTCAGCTGGGCGCAGCAGCACGGCGGCCCGTACCCGGCGACAACCGCGCCGACCACGACGTCCGTCGGCACCGCCGCGATCGAACGCTTCCTGCGCCCGGTCGCGTGGCAGAGCTTCCCGGACGCGCTGCTGCCGGAAGCGCTGCGCGAAGCGAACCCGTGGCAGCTGCCGCGCCGGGTCGACGGAGCGCGCTGAGCAGACCCCCTCGTGCGTGGCTCAGCAGGTGAGCACCGGCTGAGCCACGCACACCCAACCCCACTGGGAGGCACCGTCATGCCCGTGAACCGCAGAACCGCACTGCGTGGCGGTGCCGTCGCCGCCGCGTCGGCCGCGCTCGCCGCCACTGCGCGCCCGGCCTTCGCCGCATCATCCGCCGATCCTCTGAAGAAGATCGTGGCGGGCTACCGCGAGCTGCAGACGGGCATCAACCGCCCGTCGCCGGAACGCTCGGCCGCGCTGAAGAACCTCGGCCGGGTCGCGAAGTCCTACTACGACAGCATGACGGTCTCCGGAAACGGTCCACTGTGGACGGATCTTCCGCTCGGCCCCGGCAGCGACTACACCACGTCGATGTACGCCCGGCTGCGCGCGATCGCCGTCGACTGGGGGACACCCGGCGGCACGCTTTCCGGCGACCCGAAGGTGCTCGACGGGATCAAGAAGGCACTGGAGCTGATCTACGCCAGCCAGTACAACCCGCAGGTCGGCGAGATCGGGAACTGGTACACCTACGAGATCGGTGTGCCGTACTACCTGCTGCACACCCTCGTCACGGTCGCCGACCAGTTGACCGCCGAGGAACTGGCGCGATACGTCAGCCCGGTCAAGCGGTTCGTCGGAAACCCGAATCTGCGCGCGAACAACCCGAAGGTGGTCGAAACCGGCGCGAACCGTGCGGACAAGGCGCTGATCTCCATCGTTTCCGGTGCGCTGACCGGCGACACCGCGTGGATTCGTACCGGCATCGACGCGATCACCGATGTCGCCGGCGGGGGAGCGGCGAGCGTCCTGGCGAAGCTGGACCGCGCGGCGGGCGACGGTTTCCACGCCGACGGCTCGTTCATCCAGCACGACACCATCCCGTACCCCGGGCACTACGGCATCGTCCTGCTGACCGCGCTCGCCGGGACGATCCACGTCACCGAGGGCACCGAGTACGCGCTGACGGACGATCTCAAGCAGAAGGTGTACGCGCTGGTCGGCGACACGTTCGCGCCGTTCGTCTACGCGGGCGCGCTGATGGAGCCGGTGCGCGGGCGGATGCTGTCTCGCCAAGGCGAAACCGCGCACGACATCGGACATCAGTTGACCGTCGCGACTTTGGTCCTCGCCCGCTCGGCGACCGGAACTGTGAAGGCCGAACTCTCTGGCCTCGCCGCCAAGTGGATCAAGGAAGGCACGTACGCGCCGTTCCTGGAAATCCCCGATCCCGAACGGTTCGCGCCGGGACCGGATCTCGTCGCGACGCCGGGCATCGAGTTCGCCCAGGACATGCTCGCCGGACCCGTTCGGCCCACGCCGATCGTCGCGACGCACCGGATCTTCGGCCAGCAGGACCGGATGGTGCACGTGACCGAGGGCTGGTCCGCATCGCTCGGCGTCGGCTCCACGCGGATCTCGCGCTACGAGTCGATCAACGGGATGAACCTGCACGGCTGGCACGTCGGCGACGGCGTGCTGTATCTGTTCCTTCCCAACGCGAAAGGCCACTACTCGGACGCCTATTGGCCGACTGTCGATCCGGCCCTGCTGCCCGGCACCACCGCGAAGGCCGGCCCGCCGGGACCGCTGGCGGGGACGCCGTTGACGACGAAAGCGCACGTCGGCGGCGTGCGCTGGGATGCCCGGCACGGCGCGTACGCGATGGATTTCGTCTCCGAAGACGGTTCTTTATCCGCTCGGAAGTCCTGGTTCTTCACTCCTGCGGGCGTTGTCTGCCTCGGCGCGGGCATCACCGACACGTCCGGGCAAGCGGTCCGGACGACGATCGAGAACCGCAACCTCGGCGAAAACGGACGCGGCACGCTGCTGGCCGACGCGCGCGTGGTCGGCGATTCGGCCGCACTGCACCGGCCGCGCTGGCTGCACCTCGACCACGTCGGCGGGTATGTCCTGCTCGACAACGCCGAGGTCACCGCCCTGCGCGAAGACCGGATCGGCGCTTGGCGCGACGTCGACACCGGTGCCAACACGAAGGGCACCACGACGCCGAACACGCGGCGGTACCAGAAGTTGGTGATCGAGCACGGCGCGAAGCCTGTGGACGCGAAGTACGCGTACGCGGTTCTGCCCGGCGCGTCGGTGGTGGGGACTGTCGCGTCGGCGCTCTCGTGGCGCGTCCGGGCCAACACGGCCGATGTCCAGGCCTTGCGGCTGTGGGATAACACACTGCTCGCAAACTTCTACAGTGCGGGTACCGTGGACGAAGTATCCGTCTCAGGACCCGCTTCGGTGGCGCTCGGCCGGGACAGCCTCGCTGTTTCCGACCCGACGCAGCTGCAGGACAGCGTCCGCGTGACGGTGCGGCGGCGCACTGTGGAGGTTCCGCTCAAGGACACCTTCGGCGCCACCAAGGTCGTTCCCCTGCGGTGAGCACGGTTTTCCCCGCCGGGCCGGTGGTTCCCGGCCTGGCCCGGCGGGGCCCCACTTGAGCCGGCCCCGGCCGTAAAGTGGGCGGAGCTGTCTCGATCGGGGAGGAATTGTGGCGCATTTCGATGTCCTGGTCGTCGGAGCCGGACTGTCCGGCATCGGCGCGGCGTGCCGGCTGCAGCAGCAGGCTCCGGACCGGACGTACGCCATCCTCGAAGCACGGGACACGATCGGCGGAACCTGGGACCTCTTCCGGTACCCCGGCGTGCGCTCCGACTCGGACATGTTCACGCTCGGCTACCCGTTCCGCCCGTGGCGCAAGGAACAAGCGATCGCGTCCGGCGCGGAGATCCTGGAGTACATCCGGGAAACCGCCGCGCACCACAGGATTTCCCGGCACATCCGCTTCGGCCACCGGGTAGTCCGGGCAGCCTGGTCGTCAACCGCGGCCCGCTGGACGGTAGAAGCCTCGCTCGACGGCGAGGTGGTTACGCACACCTGCTCTTTCCTGTACCTGTGCAGCGGCTACTACAGCTACGAAAACGGCCATGTCGTCGATTTCCCGGGCCGCGACGCGTTCCGCGGCGAGATCGTGCACCCGCAGTTCTGGCCGGAGGACCTGGACCTCGCCGGCAAGCGAGTCGTCGTAATCGGCAGCGGCGCCACCGCCGTGACCCTGGTGCCGGAACTGGCTTCGCACGCGGAATCGGTGACGATGCTGCAACGCTCGCCAAGCTACGTCCTGGCCCGGCCGTGGACGGATTCACTCGCCCGCCGCCTGCGGAAATTCCTTCCTTCGCGCCTCGCCTACCACATCGTTCGGGCGAAGAACGTGCTAGTGACGACGCTGCTCTACCAGTTCTCCCGGCGACAGCCCGAGCGCGCAGCAGCGTTCTTGCGCGATGCGGCCGCGAAGCAATTGCCCCCTTCGATTCCGGTAGATCCGCATTTCTCGCCCCGCTACCAGCCCTGGGACCAGCGGCTGTGCCTGACCCCCGGCGCGGATTTCTTCGAAGCGCTCCGCAGCGGAAACGCGGACATCGTCACCGACCGGATCGACCGTTTCACCCCCGAAGGCATCACGCTGGAATCGGGCGCGCAACTGCCTGCGGACGTAGTCGTCACCGCGACCGGCCTGCGGGTGATCGCGTTCGGCGGGATAGCACTGAGCGTGGACGGTGCGATGATCGATCCGTCGGAACAGCTGGTGTACAAGGGAATGATGCTCGGCGGGGTGCCGAACTTCGCGTGGTGCCTCGGTTACGTGAACGCCTCCTGGACGCTGCGGTCGGACCTCGTTTCGCGGTACGTGTGCCGATTGCTGAACCACCTGTCCCGCAACGGTTTCGACACCTGCGTCCCCCGCCCGCCGGCGATCCCGGAGTCGACGCGGCGGCCGATCATGGACCTGACGTCGGGATACCTGACGCGCGCCGCCTCGGTACTCCCACGGCAAGGCAGCCGACGACCATGGCTGATGCGCCAGAACTACGTCCTGGACGCGGCCGACCTGCGACTGAGCCGCGTTGACGACGGGGTGCTGCGGTTCGAGCGTGCTGTGCGGCGGAGTGCCTGACCTCCTGACTTCCTGACTTCGGTTCTGCTGGGCTTTCGCGACTTGACGAGATGGCGTGGCGGTCGTGTTGAGGTCCTTCCGTTCTGATCGGAGCTCCTGGCCCCGCCCCCCGCCCATGGCCCCTGACCTTTTGCTCTTGGGCCCTGCCCCTGCCCCTTGGGCCTTGGCTCCTGGCCCCTGGCCTTTGGCCCATGGCCCATGGCCCATGGCCCACCGTTTGGCCGGGCGTGGTCGAGGCCCTCTGGCCTGGTCTGGTTGGCATCTCTGCTAACCAGGCGGGAGCCGCGGCGGTCACGCCGAGATCCTTCACACCTGAGGTGCTCGGCGTTTCCAGCGACCTGACGGGGGAGCGCGGTGGTCGTGCCGATGTCCTTTCGTCCTGGTCTGGTTGGCTTGTGCGGCGGCTTGGCGGAGAGCTTCGTAGTTCTGTCGAGATCGGCCTTGTCCGACTTGGTCGGGGTTCCCGATGCCTGGCGGTGAGAGTGTCGCGGTCGTGCCGAGACCGTCCGGCTGGAGCTGCGCAACGTTCCTGCTGCCCTGGCCGGGAAACGCCGCAGTCGCACCGAAATTTCCGGCCCGACCTCAGCTTCCGCAATGACCAGCTGGGGAAGCCGCCGCAGTTCCGGCGAAATGCTCCGGTCTGATCGCGGGCACCGGCCCGTCAGCAGCTCCAGTCTTTGTCCAGGTCGAGGTTTTCCCGCCGTTGGGTAAAGGAAAACCAGTTGCCGGAATCGTCGCGGAAGATGGCCTCGGTGCCGTAGGGCCGCTCTTGCGGCTCTTGTACGAACTCGACTCCCCGCGCCTTCAGGGCTTGGTAGTCCGCGTGGATGTCGTCGGTCCCGAAAACACCGGCTCCCAGCACCCCTTTCGCGACGAGTTTCTTCAGCGCTTCGGCGGATTCCGGGTCGAGTGCCGGCGCGTCCGGGACCATCAGGGTGATCTCGAGATCCGGCTGGTCCTTGGCCCCGACGGTCAGCCAGCGCATCCCGCCGTCGCCCATCGTCATGTCGGTGCGGACTTCCAGGCCCAGCTTGTCGACGTAGAACTCCTTGGCCCGGTCATGGTCGAGGACCCAGACGTTGGCGATGGACAGGCCCTTGATCACAGCTGACTCCTTGTGCCCGGCAGGCGCTGTTCGCCTGCTCTCTGTGATCAACAGTAGCTACCGAAGGGGCTGCCCGGCTTCTCGAAAATTGCGGTCCTCGCCCGGCGGTCGCGGAAGCGGCATTTTTGTCAGGCCGGTCTGGAATGCTCCGGGCATGGACACGATGCTGCAGTTGACGATCGACTGCTCCGATCCGCGGAAAATGGTTGAGTTCCAGAATCGCCGCCTGGCGCGGGGGATATCCCGCAGTCGGTCATCGATCCCGCAGGACGAGAGTCGAGGGTCTGTTTCCACCGGGTCCCCGAGCCGAAAACGGCCGAGAGCCGAGGGCACTTCGACCTGAAGGCCGGGCGGGGGCCGCGACGTTCCGCTGGACCTCCAGGCAAAGCGCCGGTCGCACTGTTCGTTCACGGCCGCGCCCGGCGGTGATCCATTGCGCGAACAGGACCTGATTCCTTGACCAGCAAGGGCTCCGTCGCTGCACCTGCGACGAGATCTGTCCGCGCCAGGAACCGAGATCACTCGAGGTGTCGGCGACGAAAAGACATCCGGGAGATCTCGACGCGCCAGGGGCAAGACCGTTCGTCACTCAGGATCCGGTTTCGCTGCCTGCCCCAGTCCTTTGAACCCGCCGTGCCACAGGAGCGCGTAGCACCCGGGGACGAGGGCCGAGCTCTGGCTGACGTGCCGGGCACGGTATTCGCTTGGGGTCAGGCCGGTGTGTTTCTTGAAGCTCGCGGAGAAGGAACCGAGGCTGCTGAACCCGACCAGCGCGCAGATTTCGGTGACCGACAGATCGGCGGTCCGCAGCAAATCCTCCGCGCGCTCAATCCGGCGGCGGCTCAGATACTGCCCGGGCGTCTGCCCGTACACGGCGCGGAAAAGGCGCACGAAGTGGTAACGCGAGTACCCGGCGTGCGCGGCGATCGCGTCCAGGTCGAGGGGCTCGGCCCAGTCCCGGTCCATGGCGTCCTTGGCCAAGCGCAACTGCCGCAGCTGCGAAAGCGGGACTGCGGGGGCCGGGCCGGGAGTGGTTCCCATTTCCCGATGGTGACACACCCGCCGGGGAAGCGGCCTCGGACCGGCTGGGAAGGCCGGAGTTCGCCGTCGGCGCAGGTTGTTCAGGAGGGTCACTGGGCCGTGGCCGAAGCCGCCCAGCGGCTCAGGTCCTCCCTTCGGAGCGCAGCTGCCATCAGGTCCGGGAAAAGGTCTGGCGTGCAGGCGAAGGCGGGCACTCCCAGCTCGGTGAGCGCGGCCGCGTTCTCGTGGTCGTAGAACGGAGCTCCGGAGTCCGACAGCGCCAGCAGCGTGACCACTTGCACCCCGGACTCGACGAGGTCCGCGACCCGGCGCAGCAGGTCGTCTCGCACTCCGCCTTCGTACAGGTCGCTGATCAGCACCAGGAGCGTCTGCTCGGGTCGCTCGACCAGTCCTTGGCAGTACGCCAACGCGCGGTTGATGTCGGTGCCGCCCCCTAGCTGGGTGCCGAACAGGACGTCGACGGGGTCGTCCAGGTGGTCGGACAGGTCGGCGACCGCGGTGTCGAAGGCGACGAATTTCGTGCTCAAGGCCCGCATCGAGGCAAGGGCCGCGCCGAAGACGCCCGAGTACACCACGGATTCCGCCATCGAGCCGGATTGGTCGACGGCCAGGATCACGTCGCGACGGACGCTGTGCTCTCGGCGTCCGAAGCCGAAAAGCTGTTCGGGCACAATGGTTTTCAGCTCGGGCGAGTAGTGCTTCAGGTTCCGGCGGACGGTGCGGTTCCAGTCGATGTCCGCGCCTCGGGGGCGTTGGGTGCGAGCCGCGCGGTCCAGTGCGCCGCGCACTGCGGCCCGGGTGCGTTCGGCCAGGCGTTCCTCCAGCTCCGTGACGACCTTGCGCACGACGGTGCGGGCGGTTTCCTTCGTCTCCTCCGGCAAAACGTTGTTGAGGGACAACAGGGTGCCGACCAGGTGGACGTCCGGTTCCACAGCGCTCAGCAGTTCCGGTTCCAGCAGCATCCGGGTGATGCCGAGCCGGTCTACGGCGTCGCGTTGCATGACTTGGACTACCGAGCCGGGGAAGTACTTCCGGATGTCGCCCAGCCAGCGGGCGACGCGTGGCGCGGAGGCTTGCAGGCCGCCGCTGCGGTCGCCGCTGCTGCGCGGGTTCTTGGGGCGTTCGTCGTAGAGGGCGGCCAGCACGCTGTCGACGCCGGTGTCCCCTTCGGACAGTGCGTGTCCGGTGCCGTCGGAGTCTCCGCCCAGCACCAGGCGCCAGCGGCGGAGGCGTTCGGGATCGGTGGTCACGGGGCGGCTCCCAGGAGGATGGCGAAGACCGGCAGGGCGGCTGCGGCACGGATCTCGTCCAGGTCTTCGGCGACTGCCGACTCGACGCGGCGAGTGCCGGACAGGGTGGCGGCGCGTTCGCCGATCGCACGTTTCTCGGGACCGGCGAACGCGCCGAAAGTGCGGCGCAGCAGGGGAAGTACCTCAGTGAAGACCTCAGGTGGGATCGAGGTCAGCCAGGTGTCGACGACGCGCAGCATGCGTTCGTCGTGGACCAGCAGAAGTGCGCCGCCGGAGAAGAAGCCCTCGACGTAGGCCGCGCCGTCCGTCGGCGCGATGCCGGGGGTGAGCATGCGGCCCAGCCGGAGTTCGACTTCCGCGCCGTCGAGCAGGTCGGCGTCGTGCAGGAGGCGCACGATGCGGCCTGCCAGCAGCGGCGGCAGCGAGTCGCGAGCGGAGAGACGGGCGAGCGCGGTGAACCAGCGGTCCCGGGAAGCATCGCCCAGGAGGTCGGTGGCTTCGTGGACGTCGTCGACCAGCTCGCAGAACTGTGCGGCGGCCTCCTCGTCGATGCCGTGCACGGCGGGCGGAAGCCCGGCGCAGACCCGGGTGAGGATCCGGTCGGCGACTTCTCGCAGCCGCGCGGTGTCGGTGCCGCGGACGTCGCCGTAGCGGGTCGCCCGCGCGAGCGGGGGCAGAGCCGCCATGAGGTGCGCGACGTCCGCGTCGGCTGCGGCGCGGGTGTCCAGGGCAGTGAGGGTCTCAGGCAGCGCGTCGCCGAGGTCGGCCAGGAGACAGCGTTCTACCGCGGCGGTGATGTCGGCGAGCGGGGGAGACTCGGCGACGGTTTCGCGCACGACCGCGGTGGCCGCGGCGGACACGGTGGTTCCGTGCACGGCGGCCGCGACCAGGTCGACCTCGAAACCTGGTTCCCAGCACAGGGTCCAGGTCTCGCGGAAGGTGCCTTTGTTCCGCACCGAGGACAGTTCCGGCTCGCCCCAGGGGATGCCGAGGATCTGCAGGCGGTGCAGCAGGCGCGAGCGGTCCAGGCCGCCGGGGGTGCGCAGGTCCAGGTCGAGTTCGCGCGCTTGCGGTTCGCGTTTGAGCCGGAGCCGCCGGGCGGTGGCGATCAGGTCGGCGGCCAGCGGCGCTTGCGGAACGCTCTCCGGGACCTCGCCGAGCAGCTCGCCGACCACCAGCCGCCGGGTGACCAGGTCGGCCTGGACGTCGTCGCCTCCGCACAGGACCGCGCGGGTGGCGGCGTCGACCTCGGCCAGCCCGGCTGAAGACCGCCCGCGCAGCGCGGCCAGCGTGTCGGCCAGTCGCACTGCCTCGATCACGTGCGCGGTGGAGACGGGCAGGTCTTCCTCGCGCAGCACTCCGGCGACGGCGGTGAGCCACCGGGTGGTGACGTCGTCGGCGGTGCTGAACAGATGGTGATACCAGCCGGGGGAGCGGACGCCCGCGCCGTAGCCGGTGACCGACGCGAGCCTGCCGTGCGTCCACGGCACCCACGTGCACACGACCTTGCGCTTCGGGAGTCCTTTGAGGACAGACTGGTCCTTGGAGGCGGGCGGCAGCGGATCGGCCAGCGCGGGCACGTGCCAGGCCCCGCAGACCACGGCGATCCGTTCGTAGCCTTCCTTCCGTGTTTTGCGCAGCACATTCCGCATGTACCCCTCGCGCCGCTGCTCGTGCGGATCGTCCGGCCGGTCGCCTTCGCGCAGCGCGGTCATCGCGTCGGCGATCACCTCGAACGGCGATTCGTCGCCCCGGCGGGACTCGACGAAGTCGTCCCACCAGCGTTCCGGATCGTCGTATCCGCCCGCCGCGGCGAGTTCCGCGAGCGGGTCGGCGCGGGGCGCGGTCCGTTCCTCGCCGAGCGCGAACTGGTGTGCTGCCGGGAGATCGCAGAACTTCACCGGAACGCCTGCCGCGGCGGCGTACCGCAGTGCCTGCCATTCCGGGCTGAACACCGCGAACGGCCAGAACGCCGCGTGCGACACGTCGTCGGACGCGTACGCCAGCAACGCGACCGGCGGCCGCATGTCGTCGTCCGCGGCCAGATCGACGAGCTGGTCCGCCTCCGGCGGTCCCTCGATCAGCACCACGTCCGGTTCCAGCTCGGCGAGCCGGGCGGCCACCGCCCGCGCCGAACCGGGACCGTGGTGCCGGATCCCGAGGAGATGAGTGGTCATCCGGCGATCTCCTGGCCTGCCCGGTAGAAGTCGGCCCAGCCTTCCCGCTCGCGCACGACGGTTTCCAGGTACTCGCTCCAGATCGCGCTGTCGGCCACCGGATCCTTCACGACCGCACCGTGAATCCCGGCCGCGACGTCCTGCGCGCGCAGCACGCCGTCGCCGAAGTGCGCCGCCAGCGCGAGACCGCCGGTGAGCACGCTGATGGCTTCCGCAGTCGACAGCGTGCCCGACGGCGTTTTCACCGCGGTGCGGCCGTCTTCGGTGCGACCCGCGCGCAGTTCGCGGAAAACCGTGACCACACGGCGGATTTCGGCGAGATCGGCGGCTTCGGCGGGAAGCGACAGCGCGGCCCCCAGCTGCCCGACCCGCCGCCGGACGATGTCCACCTCGGCCTCGGCGGTGTCCGGCAGCGGCAGCACGACTGTGTTGAACCGCCGGCGCAGCGCGCTCGACAGCTCGTTGACGCCTTTGTCCCGGTTGTTCGCCGTGGCCACCAGCGTGAACCCGGGCCGGGCCTGCACTTCTGCGCCCAGCTCGGGGATCGGCAGCGTTTTCTCGGACAGGATGGTGATCAGCGAGTCCTGCACGTCCGCCGGGATACGGGTGAGCTCTTCGAGCCGCGCGACCTTGCCGTCCCGCATCGCGCGCAGGACCGGGCTTTCGACCAGCGCCTGGTCGCTCGGCCCTTCGGCGATGAGCCGCGCGTAGTTCCAGCCGTAGCGGATCTGCTCCTCGGCGGTGCCCGCGGTGCCTTGGACGAGCAGTGTGGAATCGCCGCTGATCGCCGCCGCGAGGTGCTCGGACACCCAGGTTTTCGCCGTGCCCGGCACGCCGAGCAGCAGCAGCGCGCGGTCCGTGGCGAGGGTGGCGACCGCGACCTCGATCAGCCGCCGCGGGCCGACGTACTTGGGGCTGATCTCGGTGCCGTCGTCGAGTTTCCCGCCGAGCAGGTAGGTGACCACCGCCCACGGCGAAAGCCGCCACGACGGCGGTTTCGCGCGGTCGTCGGCCGCGGCGAGGGCGGCCAGTTCGCCGGCGTATTCCTGTTCGGCGTGCGGCCGGAGGACGGGGGACGTCATGCGAGCTCCTTGTGCATTTCACGGCGGAAGGACAGGGTTTCGGCGACTGCGCGCCGCCACGGGGCGGCCTCGCCGGGAAGCGGGATCTCGGCCAGCGGATGGCCGAGGCAGGGGACCGGCACGGCTTTCGCGATCAGCGCGGCCGCGTGTGCGACGAGCCGATGATCGCGTTGCCCGGCGACCCAATCGAGCAGGACGGTGCCGAGCGCGGCGGGCCACGGCTGCGGCAGATCGAGAATGAGCCGGGTGAGGGCCTCGACCGGCAGCCCGCGAGTCAGCTTCGCGACCGTGGCGGCCTGCTGTTCGGGCGACAGCACGCCGATGAGCGCCGCGGTGCTGCGCCCGCCCGGCTCGGCTTCCACGAGGGCTTGCGCCCACTGCTCGTCGCGTTGCCGGAGCGCGGCGGTGGCCCAGCTTTCGCGCACCACGTTCAGCGGCGGGCCTTCGACGAGCATCCCGGCCAGTTCGCCCGGGCTGCCGTACTCGGCCCAGAACCGCAGGGGAGTGGCGGCGATGATCGCGCGCAGCCGGGCAGTGCCTTGCCCGGGGCCGGCGGGGACGCGGATGCCGTCGCGGATCAGGCCGTCGTCCGGTTCGGGCGGAGCGAATTCGAGGACGTCGGCCCGCAGCGCGCGGCTGCGCACGGTGACGCAGGCCCGCAGCCGTTCGATCATCCGCTCGCCGGAGGCGGAATCGGGGTACCGGCCGATCAGCCGCAGCGCGATCTCGCGAACCCCGGCCGCCCGGTCGCCGAGCGCGGCTTCGACGAACGGCTCGTCCTCGTCGGCGAGGTGCTCGCCGAGCAGGGCGAGGAACGTCGCCCTGACGTCGGCCGGTTCGTTGCCCCAGGCCGCGGCGAGCGTCTCTCGCGCGCGCGCGGGATCGGCGACGAGCACGCGCTCCAGCCAGGCCTGCCGCCGTGCGGCGGTGCCGAACTGCCAGGCGTTGTCGCTGGTGTCGTCCGCGGCGGCGACCAGGAAGGCCCACTCCGGATTCCGCTCGCCGAGCCACGCACCGACCGGCCCGGCGACCGTGGCGAGCGGCGCCCGCAGCGACACCCGGGTCCGGGCCGCGTCGGCCAGCGCGGGCAGCCGCTCGGCCGGGACGCGGAATCCCTTGCCTGCCACCGTGGTGAGCCATTCCTCGACCAGCTCGGGCCGGTTGGCCGACAGCAGGTGCACGAGCCGCGCCCGCGCCACGGCCGGGATGAACGGCCGGTCGTCCGCTGCTGCGGCGGGTTCGGGTTCGATACCGGTGAGCGGTTGCTGACCGGCGCGCCGATAGCCGGTGTACGCCGCCGCGGCGACAAGCGCTTGGTCGGCGGGGTCGGGGTGTTGTTCGGCGATTCCTTCTACGCCGGGCGGTAATGCGGCGGGGTCGAGGGTTCTGCGGCGAGTGCCGAGCAGGACGGTGCCGACGAGGTCGTTCCAGGCGGTCACGGGCGCACCATCCGGTTGTGAGGCAGGTTGAGAGGGACGGCGGCGAGGCTGACGGGGTCGTTCCAGGCGGTCACAGTCGCACCATCCCCTCGCGGTGCCAGCAGCTCAACGGCCGCAACCCCGCCGTCGTCCACTCTGCGGCCACCGTCACCGGCTGCTCAGCCGCGAGCGCCAGCAATGGCCAAGGATCCACCGTCGGAGCCAACGGCAGCGCTGCACCGTCTACATCGGACAGTGCCCAGCCTTCGCCGTGCCGAGCTGGGCGGAGGTCGGACAGCACCACCGGCCACCGGTCCAGCCAAGGGTCGGCGGCGAGCGCCGCGGCATGCTCGGCGAGTGCCGAAGCACAAGTGCCGCCAACCGGCGCAGCTTCCGGGAAAACGGGCTCCTCGCGATGGTCGAACACCGCCCGCAGCGGCACCGCGCCCGGGTGGAACACCAGTTCTCCCGCGACCTCGAACCCCGGCGGCAGCGAACTGTCCAGCGGACGCCCGGGCGGCGCGAACGACAGCACCAGCGCGTCCCGGCCGCTGCGTTTGCCTCGCAGCCACGTGCGCCTGCTGCGCAGTGAGTCTTGCTCCTCATCGATCGCACCGGTGATCAGCCACTGGTCCGGCACTCGCTCGCCCGACTCCAGGACCTGCGCGTTGCTCACCGAGAACCCGAGCCGGGTCCGGACGGTGTCGGCGAGCCCGGCGGGCAGCGACTCCACCCGGTTGGCCGCGTCCGCCAGCACGTACACCAGCGACAACTCGGCCAGCAGCCGATCCGGCCAGTCCCGGCCGCGGCCGACCAGCGCGGCGGCCCGGCGCAGGCCGTTCGCCAGCCCGGGAGCTTGCGCGTCGACCATGCGCGAGGCGACCGTGTACAGCTCGTCGGCACCGCCGCGTTCGAAGGTCGCGAACCCGGCGGACACCCGGTCCGCGAGCCATCCGCGCAGCTCAGCGGCACCGGCGGTGACGCGTGCGAGCCGCTCCTGCGCCCGCTTCGCCGCCGCCTCGAGATCCTTCGGCGCGTCCGTCTTCTTCTCGGCCCGCTCCGCTCGCGCGGCCCGTTCTTCCAGCCATTGGTGCACCCATCCGGGCTCCTCCGCGCGGGGGAGTTGTCCCTCCGACCAGAGCAGCAGCAACCCCAGCGCGTGCTTGCACGGGAACTTCCGGCTCGGGCAGGTGCACCGGAACGCGGGCCCGGCCGTTTCCACCGTCGTCTGATACGGCCGCTTCCCGCTGCCTTGGCACGCACCCCAGACCGCGCGGCCCGACGCGCCCGCGTCCGACCACTTCGCCGGCGCCGCCTGCCCGCGCCCGGCTTTCGCCGACGCGGCGTCCGGCGCGAGTTCGAGCACCCGCTCCGGGCTCCACCGCGCCGCTGCTTCGTCCCCCACGTTTTCCTTGCCGCTCTTCCGGTTCCGACCCCCTCAGGGGCTGACCCGAAGAGCATCCCACCCGCCACCGACAATTTCCGAGACGGCGGCGGAACGAGGCCGGAACGGCGACATCCAGCACAGGCGAGCCCGAGGTCAGGACGCTTCGACAGCTCCGCGCCAGCGCACCGTCGGACGCAGCCGCTCGTCGTTCACCCGGTGCTTGTTCGCGCCCACGATGTCGAACATCGACTCGATCAGCGTGTCCGACAGCAGGTGCGGTTCCAGCCCCAGCCCGACCAGCCCGGTGTGCTTGACGTGGTAGTAGTGCTCCGGCTGCTCGACCCGCGGATTGTCCAGGTTCTCGATCTGCACCGGCCCGGGGAAGCGGTCGGCGACGAGTTCGGCGATCTCCCGCACCGACATGCTCTCGGTCATCTGGTTGAACACCCGGAACTCGCCGCGCTCCGCCGGATTCTCCACGGCCAGCCGGATGCATTCGACGGTGTCGCGGATGTCGATCAGCCCGCGCGTCTGCCCGCCCTTGCCGTACACCGTGAGCGGCTGCCCCAGCACGGCCTGGATGACGAACCGGTTGAGCACCGTGCCGAACACCGCGTCGTAGTCGAACCGCGTGGCCAGCCGGGCGTCGAGCGCGGTCTGCGGCGTCTGCTGGCCGTACACGACGCCCTGGTTGAGGTCGGTCGCGCGCAGGTCCCAGATCCGGCAGGCGAACTCGATGTTGTGCGAGTCGTGCACCTTCGACAGGTGGTAGAACGAACCCGGTTTCTTCGGGTACAGCATCCGGTCGCGGCGGCCGTTGTGCTCGACCTCGAGCCAGCCTTCCTCGATGTCGATGTTCGGGGTGCCGTACTCGCCCATCGTGCCCAGTTTGACCAGGTGGATGTCCGGGTCGATCTCGGCGATCGCGTACAGCAGGTTGAGGTTGCCGACGACGTTGTTGTGCTGCGTGTAGACCGCGTGCTCGCGGTCGATCATCGAATACGGCGCGGACCGCTGCTCGGCGAAATGCACGATCGCGGAAGGACGGAAATCGCGCACCGCGTCGAACAGGAATTCCGCGTCGAGCAGGTCGCCTTCGTAGCTCGCGATCCGCTTTCCGGACACCGCGTGCCACGCGTCGGCGCGGGTGCTCAGGTCTTCGATCGGGACGAGGCTCTCGGCTCCGAGTTCGACGTCGTACTGCCGCCGCGCGAAGTTGTCCAGAACAGCCACTTCGTGGCCTTTGTCCGACAAATGGAGCGCAGTGGGCCAGCCTAGGTAACCGTCACCGCCGAGAACCAGCACTCGCATCCGGAGCACCCTTTCCTTTCGTTTTCGCGACAGGCACGGCCTTTCGTGTGCACGACGCCCGGTGTCGCGGTGGCAGATCCGAACCTAATCGCCCGCCGCTGATGTTCGGCTGGCAGTCAGCTGTGAATCCGCTGTGGGCCGGGGGGTCGCGCGGCGGAGCCGGCGGCCCGAGGGGAGACTGGGACTATGACGACGGTAACCAACCCGGCGAACCCCCGCACGACGGAGGAATCGCCCAAGCCGCGCCGTCGCGGCCTGGCCCGGTTCGTCCGCGCGGCCGCCAGTTCGGTGGCCGCGACCCTGCTCAGCCAGGCCGCGCTGATCGCGGTGCTCGCCGCGAACGGAGCCCCTTGGCTGGCCAGCGCGTGCGCGTTCGCGGCCGGGGCGGTGCTGAACTTCTTCCTCACCCGGCGCTGGGTGTGGGGCCGTCGCGGCCGTCCGGAAGTGGGCCGCGAGCTGCTGCCCTACGTGCTCGTCATCTCGCTCGGCGGCCTCGCTTCGGTCGGCCTCACGACGCTTGCCGGGCATCTGCTCGCGCCGCTGAACCTGCCGCATTTCTGGTGGGTCGTGCTGCTCGACGCGGCGTACGTGCTCAGCTACGCGCTGGTGTTCGTCGCCAAGTTCACGATGCTCGACCGGTTCGTTTTCGACCGCGGCGCAGCACGTACCCCCGCCACCACGTCCCTGTCATGACCCGCGCGTAGTTCGCGCCGTACACGACGCTGCCGCCCTTTTTGCTCTTGCCCGCCTTGCGCAGCCGCATGCTCATCGGCCGTTCGAGCACGCGTGCGCCTCGCGCGGTCGCGCCCAGCAGCAGTTCCGACGACTGGTACTGCGGTTCGTTCAGCGGGATCGCGCACGCGAGTTCCGCGCGCAGCGAACGGAATCCGAACGACGTGTCGGTGATCCGCCGCCAGGTGAGCACCGACGCGAGCCACGCGAACACGCGCACGCCGACCCAGCGCATCCGGCTGTCGGCCTCTTCGTGCCCCAAACGCCGGGAGCCGGTCACGAAATCCGCCGTGCCGTCCAGAAGCGGCGCGAGGAGTTCGGCCATTTCGCTGTTGTCGTACTGACCGTCGCCATCAGTCGTCACGATGTACTTCGCGCCGTTCTCGGCCGCGAGGTGATACCCGAGGCGCAGCGCGGCACCCTGGCCGCGGTTAGTCGGCGCGACGCACACGTACGCGCCATGGTCTTCCGCGATGGCCGCGGTGTTGTCCGTACCGCCGTCTACGACCACCAGGACGTCTACTGGCAGCCCGAGACATTCGTCCGGCATCTTCTCCAGCACCTGGCCGATGCCGCCGGCCTCGTTGTACGCGGCGATCACCACGGTCAGCTCGGAAAGTTTCGCGCCGGGATGCCGGTCGTGGAAGTCCGCGATCGCGCCTTCGTCGACAGTGTCGGGATAACTGCCGAGGCGACGACGGCTTGCGACAGTGAGCGTGGTGAACCCGAGCGCACCGGCGACCGGCAACAGCACGAGCGCAGGCAGTTGGTAGCGCCAGGAAAACTCGAACACCGCGGACGCGAACAGCAGGAACAATCCAGTGCCAGCAGCGAACAGCGCGCCGCTGCGAGCTGGGTGGCGGGGCTTCTTGCGCCGCAGCACGGTCAACAGGCCGAGCAGCGCGAAGAACCCCAGCACCGCGCCGGGCACGAATCCGCCGTTGATCTGGTAGTCGCGCAGGAACACCGCGATCGGCTCATTGACCTTGGGATCCGTGCCGTCGTACTGCTGCGTGACCGCCTTGAGCGCGGCAGGATCGGCGAACTGCGGGTAGGTCAGCTGGAACTGCCACCGGTTGATCGGCACGTCGGTGGCCGCGGTGTAGCGGGTGAACTGGAAACTCTTCCCGAAGTCGCCGAGGATCGACGTCGCGACGTCCCACCACTGCGCTTTGAGCGTGGTCATCGCGAAGTCGTGCGCCAGCGCGCCTTTGTCCGCGCCGGGCGGCAGCGGGCCGGGCCACGCCGGGTCGAGATCGGCGTGCGTGTAGTTGTCGACCAGCCGGTTCTCGACCGGTTCGGTGGGGCAGAACGGCCGCACGGATGGGTCGAGCTGGAGTTTCGCGCAGTCCGCGACCGCGGCGGTGCGGCCGTAGAGCATGCTGCCGGACGGCCCGCTCAGTCCCCATTTTCCGGTCTCTGCCTTGACTTGCGCCGCGTACGGGACCACCACGACGAGGATCGCGAGGAGCCCGATCCCGGCGTCGCGCCAGCCGCGCCACGAACGCCAAGCACTGCCCGCGGCGAGGACGTACAGCAGGAACGGCGCGGCGATCGCGACGCCGATCAGCCGCACCAGCACGCCGAATCCGACCACGAGCCCGGCCAGCGCGATCCGCCGCCAGTTCGGTTTTCCCTTGGCCAGCACCAGCCACAGCAGCCCGAACAGCAGCGCCTCGAACAGCACCTCGGCCATGATGTTCTGCTCGATCTGCACCTGGTAGGCGTCGAGCAGCAGCGGCGCGGCGGCCAGCGCACTCACCCAGTTGCGCGCCCCGAGCCGCCGGGCCAGCGCGTAGATCCCGACCGCGATCGCCAGCCCGGCCAGGTGCTGCACGGCGGCGACGAACGACAGCCCGCCGACCGCGAGCAGCGGCTTCAGCAGCAGGTCGTAGCCGACCGGGTTGATCCCGTCGGCGCGCAGGCCGTGCAGATTGTCCAGGTACCGGAAGGAATCGATGTACAGCAGCGCCGGCTGGTACGCGACCCAGGACAGCACCCGCAGCGTGGTTCCCGCGGCGAGGAGCACCAGCAGGAACGCGTGGCGGCGGAGGAATCCGGTCACGGCGCCTCGGCCCGGTCCAGGCCGGAGAAGTACTTCCAGGCGGTGGCGAGACCGTCGGCTAGGGTGATTTCCGGCTGGTAGCCGATGGTTTCCGCACTCGCCGACACGTCCACGACCACCGCGGGCATCTCCCCGGCGGGCGCGGGCACATGCTCGATCGGCAGCTCGGCTCCGGTCACCGCGCGCACAGTCTCGACCATTTCCAGCACTGACACCGAATGTCCGGCGCCGACGATCGCGCGGCCGGTGTAACCGCTCTCGTACGCGAGCACGATCGCGCGTACGACGTCGTCAACATGCACGAGGTCGCGACGCTGCTCACCGGTGCCGTACACACGCACGCCTTCATTATTCAACGCCGCGCGCATCATGCGCGGGACGAAGCTGTCTTTGTGCGACATGCCGGGCCCGTACACGTTGGTGAAGCGCAACGCGCACGTCGTGATTCCGTACGCGCCCGCGTAGCCCGACAGCAGCATCTCGCAGGCCGCCTTCGTCGCGCCGTATGGCGTAAGCGGCTTCGTGGGCAGGTCGACCGTGACGGTGTTAGTGCCGACGTTGCCGATCACTGCGTTCGTGGACGCGAGAATGAAGCGCGGCACTTCGCGTACGCGGCACAGTTCGAGAAGTTCTTGTGTCACTGCGACGTTCTCCGCGTACGTGTCGCGCGGCAGCTCTACTGACTTCAGCACGGATGTCAGCGCGGCAAGGTGCACGATCCCGCCGACGCCTGCCTCGACAGCTGCTTCGCGGGTTTCGGCGTCACGCAAGTCTCCGACGACGACGCGCACTCCCTCGTCGGTCGTCTCGTAGCGCACGCGGTCGACGACCGTGACCGGATAACCGCGCTCACGGAACGCGCGCACGACAGCGCGGCCGATGAAGCCGCTGCCGCCGGTGACGACGACGGGTGTCCTTTCGGGACTGTCGGGGAGTGTCATGGCGCACAACCTACCTCCGCAGTCTGTGCGTCACTTGTGCGTCCCTCGCTCGGGCAGGCACCGCCTTGCGCGGGACCGCGTGCGGGCACCCCCAGCGACCGCACGCGGATCCCGGTGTTTAGTTTTCTAAACGATGCGCGGGGGGAGTGTAGCCGGAACGGGACGGCTGGTGTCAAGTTTTCGGGACGGTTATGCTGGACGCTGTTACGGAGACGGAACGGTGGTGGGGGCGGCATGGCCGAACAGGCGGAGGAGCGCAGCTTCGCGGAGCGGCTGACGCACCTGATCGCGACCGTCCACCCGCCGGACCGCAAGCCCTACTCCTACCGCGAGATCGCCCAGGGCGTCGCCGACGTCACCGGCGTCAGCATGTCGGCCACGCACGTGCAGCAGCTGGCCGTCGGAGCCCGGCGCGACCCGAAACGCTCGCACATCCAGGCGCTCGCGCGGTTCTTCGGCGTGCCGGTCACCTACTTCTTCGACGACGAGGTCGCCGGCCGGGTGGACGAGCAGGTCGCCGACGTCGTCGCCTGGCGGGACACTCAGGCCCGCGACCTGGCGCAGCGCGCGATGCGGCTTTCCGAGCGCGACCGGCGGACCGTTTCCGCACTGATGGACCAGCTCGACAGCTACACCGAGGGACGCGATCGCACCCGGCGCGGACGCAAGCCGGAGTGAGCCGGGCGGCTATGCTGGCGACGGCCGAAGCGCCGGGGACCCCCTGGTGCACCAGGCTGGTCCAGCCGCCGATCGCCTCGGGAGGGGACATCGACCCGACCGTGCGAGTGCGCGCCCGCGACCGGGTGCGCGAGCTGCTGCGGCACGTGCCCGCGCCGCGGCCGTGGTCGATGAACGCGTGGATCGACCGGCTGGAACAGCACCGGGGCCGCGACATCGACCTGATCGCGGTCGGCTACGCGCCCGGCCAGCCCTCCGGTGCGTGGCAGCGGCATGACGACTTCGACCTCATCGCGTACGCGGCGGGCACGTCGTCGTTGCACCAGGACCACATCATCGCCCACGAAATCGCGCACCTGCTGTGCGATCACCGCGGCGAATGCGTGCTCACCGACGCCGAAGCGGCGACGGTCGCGCCTGATCTCAGCGCGCACTTGCTGTCGCATCTGCTCACCCGCGTCACCACGAATTCCGACGAGTACGAAGCGGAGCTCATTGCCGTGTTCCTGATGAGTGCCGCCACCGAGGACGGCGCCCAGTTGCGGCCAGGCGCTTCCGGCCCGGCCGCGGATCGCGCGCGGCGCTTCGCGTCGCTGCTGGGGTAGCGCGCGGATGATCGACGTTCTTTTCTTCGGGGTCGGCCTGCTCGCCCTCGCGGCCGGGATCTGGCGCGCGGTGCGCGCGCGGCGGACGGGTGCGGGCGCGGGGCTGGCGACCAGCTTGATCGCGCTCGGCGTCGCGTTGTGCTTGCTCGCCGACAGCGCGCAGGCGATCGAAAGCCAGCTGTACCCGAGCCTAGGGCGGCTGCTGTCGAACCTCGCGACGATGGTGGCCGCGTACGGCATCGAGGTCACTGTCGCGGAGATCGGTGGCGTGGCAGAGCGTCGACGGCGCGCACGGCTCGGGGCGTTGATTGTCGCGCTTGTCGTGCTTACTGCGTCGTTCTTCGCGACGCGCGGGCTGCCGACAGGCGTCGGGCTCTTCGACGAGCTGTACCGGTCTAATCCGTCGCTGGTCGTGTACATCGTTGTGTACACGCTGTACCTGGGCTTCGCGGTGGCAGACATCGCTGTGGTGTCAGCTGGTGCGGTGCGCGCGGGCACGGGTGCGTTGCGGGCCGGGCTGGGCATCATGCTCGTGGCTTGTGTGTTCGCTTTCGCTTATCTGGTCGGGAAGATCGTCGATCTGATCAGCGATCTGACTGCCGAACATCCGGTCACGAAGCTGTGCCGCGGTGCGTTTTCCACTGTGAGGTGCACGCTCGCGGTCGGCTTCCCTGCGGTTTCGGTGCTGCTGATCGTGGTTGGGCTGACGGTGCCGGCGTTGCCCGCGTTGGGACGGGCTGTGCGCGACGCGCGGACGCGGTCGACGCTGCGGCCGCTTCGCGAGCACCTGGCTTCGCGATACCCCGACGTCGTCCGCCTTGACGACTCTTCTGGGACCGGCCGGGAGCGGTTGTTGACCATGATGAGCGAGATCAACGACGGACTGTTGCTGTCCGGCGTAGGGCCTGAGCTGTCGCCGAACGCGGCTGCGCAAGTGTTGCGCAGTTCGGCCGCGACATTGGCGGATGAGCCCGCGGAACCGTCTGGTGAGACGGCTTTCGCGGCTGACGTGGCTCGGTTGCGGGCTATCGCGCAGGCGTTCCGAGCGGAGCCGACAGCCGGAGCTGCCAACCCTGCTCCGTGAGCACGACCAGGTGCAGCGCGTCCGCCCGGGCGGTGATCGGCAGCGCGGCGCGCGCCCGCTTGGCGACCTCGGCGCGCTGGTCGTCGGTGCCGCCGAGGGCGATCGTGAGATGCGCTGGCGGGTGCGCCCCGAAACGGCCGCCGTACGGGGGCGCTTCGGGCCAGTGATCGCACACGGCGTCGGCGAGCGGCTGCAGCGCGGGGGCCGCCGCGGCGACGAATCCGGGTGCGGTGACCAGGTCGGTCAGCTGCACTTCTGTCGCGGGAAAGCTGGTGGCGAGCTGACGGACGTCGGCGTCGGTCCGCTCGGTGAGCCGGTCGGCGGACAGGAACGGGTACAACGCGGTGACGTGCGGCGGAAGGCCGGGCCGGACGAGTCCGGGGTCGACGGCCGCGGCGGTTTCGAGCAGGACGGCGGCGGACGGGAGCGTGACGACGAGCGCGCTGGTTCCGGGCGTGGGCACGGCCCCGATCCTGCCGGACCGCCCCCGCCGCCGCGCCGGAAGGGCCCCTCGCGGGCCGGAAAGGAAAGGCAACCCTTTCTTTGTGCTTCTTCCGGGGAATTCTGCTTAACCGAACCCTAAGTCTTCCCCAAGTCCGCCGACGGCGATTCTTCGCGGTCCTACACTCGGTGGATGAAGATCGTCCTATGGACCGCATTGTGCGGATTGTGCGCCGTCACCGGCCACGTGCTCCTGGGCGTCGTGGCAGGTTTCCTTCTGCTGGCTTGTGTTCCGCGCCGTCCCGCTCCGGGGCGGCCGGCACCCGAAAGAGAATTGATCAGCTCCCGCGGCTGACTTTCCGGGGAATTCTCCCGGAATATGCGCGCCCCGCGGCCGGCGCGGCCCTCCTCCCGGCCGTCGTCTCCCGGAATTGTCGGTGCCGTGCGGTACAACGGTGTCCGGCAACAGGGAGGGAACGATGCATTACGTCGAACACGGTTCCGGCACGCCGGTGCTGGCCGTCCACGGCTGGATGCCGGACCACCGCCTGATGACCGGCTGTCTCGAGCCGGTCTTCGCGCGGCGGCCCGGATTCCGGCGGATTTACCCGGATCTGCCCGGGATGGGCGAATCGCCCGCAGGCTCCGCGCGCGGGTCGGACGACCTCGTCGCCGCGCTGGCGGACCTGGTGGACGACCTGATCGGCGACGAGCCGTTCTTGCTGGTCGGGGAGTCGTACGGCGGTTATCTGGCGCGGGGGCTGGTGCGTGCGCGGCCCGCGCAGGTGGCCGGGCTGGCGCTGGTGTGCCCGGTCGGGCGTCCGGTGCCGGTGCTGGAGCGGGACGTGCCGGACCACGAGGTGCTGCGCGCCGATCCGGAACTGCTGGAGAGTCTCGATCCGGCGGAGGCGGCGGAGTACGGGGACATCGCGGTGGTCCAGTCCGCGGAGACGCTGGCGCGGTTCCGCGCGGACGTCGCGCCCGGGCTGGCGGCCGCCGACCGGAGCGCGCTGCAGCGGATGCTGGCGGGCTGGCCGTTGTCGGTCGATCCGGAAAGCGGTCCGGCGTACCGGAAACCGGCGCTGATCGTGTGCGGGAGGCAGGACTCGTCTACGGGATTCGCGGAGCTGTACGGGTTGCTGGGGCACTATCCGCGGGCCAGTTACGCGGTGCTCGACCGGGCGGGGCACAACCTGCAGTTCGAGCAGCCGGTGTTGTTCGAGGCGCTGGTGGAGGAATGGCTGGACCGGGTCGTGGAGGGGAGTGGTGCGGTGCGGTGAGGCGGGGTGAGGTTCGCGGTGGTCGGGCTTGCGTCGGCGGGTGCGGTGCGCGGCTTGGCGGTGAGCGCATGGTGCGCCGCTCGGTGGTGAGCGCGCGCGACGCGCTGCTTGGCCGTGAGCGCACGGGTGCGTTGCTCGGTGGTGAGCGCATGGTGTGCTGCTTGGCGGTGAGCGTGCGGTGCGTTGCTTGGCCGTGAGCGCACGGTCCGCTGCTCGGTGGTGAGCGCGTGGGTTGATGTGCGGAGCGCGTGGGTTGGCACGCGACTATTCCTTGTGGGATAAGTGATCCTGCTTCGCCGGTCGCTCGGCTCCCCTCGAGACGCGGCTTGGCGAGCCGAGGACGCCGGTGCCGCGCGAGGCGAGGCACCGAGTGTTCACCGCAGCGTCGTTGATGGGGGTTGCTCCGGCGGCTAGCGTCGGCGCGACTTCTTTGCTGCGGAGGTAGGCATGTCCACTGGGGAACTCAACCGGCGCAACCTGTTCCGGGCCGGCGGCGTCGTGGCGGCGGGTGCGGCGATGAGCATGCTGCCGGGCGTCTCGTTCGCCGAGCCCGCGCCCGGCGCCGGGCAGCAGACGAAGACCGTCACCGGCACTTTCCGCCCGGACGTGCCGGACTGGTACTACCTCCCGGTCGATGTGCCGCGCGGCGTGAAGCAGATCGACGTCGTGTATTCCTACGACAAGCCGTCGGTGCCCGCCGGAACGCGCGGGAATGCTTGCGACATCGGGATGTTCGGGCCGGAAGGACACGAACTGGGCACGCGCCGCGGCTTCCGCGGCTGGTCCGGCGGTTTCCGCGACCGGTTCTCGATCAGCGCCGCCGAGGCGACGCCCGGGTACCTCGCCGGACCGATCACGCCCGGCCGCTGGCACGTCATCCTCGGCCCGTACACGGTCGCGCCGCAGGGCCTGAACTACCGCGTCGAAATCACGCTGACCTTCGGCCGCGACACCTCGAAGCCGTTTCAGCCGAACCCCGCTCCGGAGACCGCGCCCGCGCGCGACCGCGGCCGGTCCTGGTACCGCGGCGACTCCCACCTGCACACCGTCCATTCCGACGGCAGGCGCACGCCCGAGCAGCTGGTCGCGGACGCGCGGGCGGCCGGGCTGGACTTCATCGTGTCCACCGACCACAACACGTCCAGCTCGCAGCTGGTGTGGGGCAACTATGCGACCGACGACCTGCTGATCCTGAACGGCGAGGAGGTCACCACGCGGTCCGGGCACTGGCCCGCGATCGGCCTCCCGGCCGGCACGTGGATCGACTGGCGCTACCGCGCGTCCGACCCGCGCGACTTCCGCCGGTTCACCGACCAGGTGCACCGGGCCGGCGGCCTGGTCACCGCCGCGCACCCGTTCGCGAACTGCTTCGGCTGCACCTACGAATTCGCGTACGAGATCGCTGACCTCGTCGAGGTCTGGAACGGCCCGTGGACCGCTGACGACGAAGCGAGCGTCACGCATTGGGACGGCCTCCTGCGCGGCGGCCGGTTCATCCCGGCGATCGGCGATTCCGACGCGCACAACCCGGATCAGACCGTCGCGCTCCCGCACACGGTCGTCCAGGCGGACCGGCTAGGCCGGGCGGAACTGCTCGCCGGGCTCAAAGCGGGCCGGTCCTGGCTCGCCGAATCGAAGGATGTGCAGCTCGACTTCTCCGTTTCCGGGGGAGGCCGCGCCGCGGGCATCGGCGGACGGCTCGTCGCGGGCACCGGCACGCCGATCGAGGTGCGCGCGGTCGTTCGCGGCGTGCCCGGCACGACCGTGACCTTCCTCGACCAGCTCGGCCCGGAGCACAGCGAGACCGTCCCGGAGTCCGGCGCCGCGACCGTCACGTGGACGACCTACCCGCGCTACAGCCGCTGGGTCCGGGTCGAGGTGCGGCGTCCGTCGGGCGGTCCGAAGACCACGACGCCGAACGCCATGGTCGCCCTGTCGAACCCGATCTTCCTGGGCGCGCCCGACGCCGGCTGACCCGACCCGAGCGTCTCGCCGCCAGGACGTCCGGGCAGACTGTGCACTCGGAGCGGGCAGTGGGGAAGGGCGGGCACGGGGTGCGCGGGTGTGGCGTGCGAGCGGCGATTCTTGCGGTCGTCGTGGCCCTCGCGGCGGTGGTCGTCGTGGTGGTCATGTTCTCGAGCAGTGACGAGGTGAAGACCCCCGGCTGCACTGTCGCGTTGCCGAAGGGACCGAACGACGCTTCGGCACCGCAGTACACACTGCAACCGGATCCCATGAACAACGCCGCGATCATCGCCGCTGTCGGCGTCAAGCAGGGCTTGCCCTCGCACGCGGTGACGGTCGCCCTCGCGACCGCCTTGCAGGAGTCGAAACTCCGCAACCTGAGCGGCGGCGACCGGGATTCGATCGGCCTGTTCCAGCAGCGCCCGAGCCAAGGCTGGGGCACGCCCGACCAGCTGCAGGACCCGGTCTATTCGGCGACGGAGTTCTACAAGAAGCTGGCGAAACTCGACAACTGGCAGACGATTCCCATCACCGAAGCGGCGCAGGCCGTGCAGCGCTCCGGCGCCCCCGACGCGTACGCCCAGTGGGAAGACGAAGCCACCGCGCTGACCGGCGCGCTGACCGGCCAGTACCCGGCGGCGCTGACCTGCCGCAACCTGACGCTGAACCCGCCGGCGAACCTGGTGACGGTCGCGAACGCGGAACTGGGCACTGCTCGGTTGAGCGGCGCGCACCCGGCCGCGGAAGGCTGGCGAATCGCGAGCTGGCTGGTGGCTCGTGCGGCGAAGCTGGGCGTGGACCGGGTGAGCTTCGCCGGTCAGACGTGGACCGCGGAGTCCGGGGCGTGGGCCGCGGATGAGAAGGCCGGGCAGAATCTCTCGCTGCATCAGGCACCGGTCGCGCCGCCTAGCTCTGGCTGATCGGCGGGGCGAAGCGCCAGCCGTCCGGCGGACGTCGGCAGCCCGCTGAGTGTCCGACCACTCCGGACTCAAGGCTGCCTAGACTCCTGAACGCCGCGAACCACCGGTATCCGGTCAATCGCCGACGGCAACGTCAGCCAGGTCGCACATCAGACGCCGAGCGCTGGCAATTGACGTTGTCGGCAGGAGTATTGCGCTGCGAACGGGTCCGCTGCCCCGGTACTTTCGGTTCCCGCGCTCGCAGTCTCGGCCACGCGCGGGCTCGCGTCGCCAGGCCAGTAGAATCCGCAGCCTGCAATTCTTTTTGTAGCTGAATCAGTCGGGCGGCACAGGTATCGCGGCGATTTCTTCAGAAATGAAAAATGACTGGGCGACCTCCGTCGCTGCGACGGAACTCCATCGTTCGTGCACCGGTAATTTGTCCTTGCGCCAACAGGATCCTGGGGCGAGTGCTCTTCACGCAACGCGGTAGAGATCGTCTTGGCGACGTGGTTGAATGGGTGCCGAGTACGACATCTGGATTGCCAGTTTCAGGTATTCGCTGTCGAAGGCAGAAAATGAACAGAACGCGACCGGCGCGATTTCTTCCCGCGGCCGCTCTGGCGTCGCTCGCAGCGTGCGGTTCCCCGGAAAACAGCGTCGGAGCGGCGAGCTCGACGCCTCCGCCCGGCAGCGTGTCGATGTCACCGTCCGCGAGAAACTTCACCGGCGCGGATCTCTGCGCCTTGCTGACCGATGCGGACAAGCAGGCCCTGGGCCTGGCCGGCCCGGGCGAGTCTTGGGACCGGCCGTACAAGATGGGCGGCAGCCGCCGTGCCCGATGCCGGTGGACCGGCGACGACGCCGAGTTGGATCTCGCCTTCCACGACGCCGACATCCCGAAAGACAGCGTCTTCCTGACCGAAGTCGAGGTAAGCCGGGAACAGATCCTCGGGCGCGACGCCAAGGTGGTCGCGTTCCAGCAGGCACCGATGAATTGCGACGTCCTGGTGGATCTGCGCCCGCGGGCCCACCTGAGCGTGGACTCGACTCCGGTTTCCGACGCGCCGGATCAGACCGAGAACTGCGCGTTCGCCAGACGGATCGCGGAGGCCGCCGCCTCGAGAATCCCCGGCTAGCGGCGGCTGTCCGTCGCCGGGCTACTTCGGGGCGACGAGAGTCTTCTCCGTGCCGAGCTGTGCGCCGGAATCTTCAGGTGCTTCGCCCTCGGCGGGTAAATGCTGCTCGTGGCCTTAACTCACCTGATCGCCGAGTTGTAGAGCTGGGCGATGTCGTCGTCGAAGTAGGCGCTGTAGGAGACGTCCGGGGTGGCGCCGCCGGTTTGGTAGCCGCCGATGGTGCCGATGACGGTGCCGGTTCCGGTGTTCGGGTCCTGGTTGATGACCCACGGGCCGCCGCTGGTGCCGTCGGGGAAGCCGGGGCAGGCGACGCGTTGCTGGAAGGCGTCCGACTGGGTGGTGGTGCCGGTGCAGACGACTGGTTGCTCGGTGCCGTCGGGGTAGCCGGTGAGGGTGATCGTGTGCGAGAAGCCCTGGTTCGTGCCGAGCTGGTTGGCGCCGGTGAGGCTTTCGAGGCTCGCGGAACCGGGCTGGGCGACCTTGAGGAACGCGAAGTCGAGGTCCTGATCGGACGAGGACTTCCACCCGTCGGCGGTGATCGCGGCGGTGACCTGCCAGGTGCCGTACGGGGCGATGCCGTCGTGGTAGCCGGGCTTGAAGGTGACGCCGGAGATGTCGCCGCTGACGCAGTGCGCGGCGGTGAGGAGCAGGTCGCCGGCGGGGCTGTGCACGACGCTGGCCGAGCAGAAGTGGTTGCCGCCGGAGAACAACGCGCCGACGGTGCGGCTCGCCGTCGCGGTCGCGGACGCGCTGGGGGACGTGCCGGTGTCGCCGGAAGCGGAAGTGCTGGGGGATGTGCTGGCGTCGCCGGTGGCGGAAGTGCTGGGGGATGTGCCGGTGTCGCCGGTCGAGGTGGTCGCCGCCGTGCTGTGCGAATCGTCGCCGGTCGAGACGGCGGGGGTGCCCGTGCCGCTCGCTTGGCTCGCCGGGCCGGTGACGTCAGCGGTGTCGACGACGGCGTTGGCACCGCCGGTCGCGACGATCGCGGCCGCCGCGCAGACGATCAGCGCTGTCCGGGAAACGTTGACTCTCACGCATCAAGATGACCATGCCGACGCCCGCCGGGCATCCCGTGCGGCCGGATGCACAGCAACCTCACAGCGCTTACACATCGCCTCACAGCAGGGAATTCGATCTGACGCGCCCGGAATTTTCCACCCTGGCGGGGGTGGGTGAGCGGGTGCGCCGCGGGGTCGTGACGTCTCCTCTCGGGGTGCTTTCGCCGCAGGCAGGGGCGACCGGCCTGCCTGGGGGACTGGCCGGTCGCCTGCCTGGTGCGGGGCCCGCCTGCGGGGCTCCGCCGAGGCGCGCGATCTTCGGTGTTGGCGGTCTGTTCGGCCAGCGGGTCGTGACCCGGACAGACGCGCCGAGCATCTGACCGCTCGGTGGTTGACGCGACCGGGCCGAGCCAGACACCGCCGGACCCGGGCCGAGCGAAACGCAGCCAGATCCGGGCCGAGCCGGACACAGCCGGACACAGCCAGTCCGAGGCAGCGACCCTCGCGGCGAACCGTGCGCGGCGCGGTCGGTGATCGTCCGTGCAGCGGGGTGGTCGATCCGTCCGGTGCGGCCCGGCTGTGGTTCGCGCTGGGCCGTGGCCTTGCCCGATCGGCGGCGCGGCCCTCCGGCAGGGGGGTGGGGGGGGGGCGGGGGGGGGCCCCCCCCCGGCCGTAAAAAAAAAAACAAACCCCCCCCAACACAAAAAAAAAGATATGGGGGATATTGTGGGTTAATA